>JANXSC010000095.1 GCA_025352845.1 Opitutaceae bacterium | reverse complement strand
CGGGCCAGAGTCGGCGCCGGGGGAGTGGCAGATATAGCTCGCTGAACTGTGAAAAATCTCCGCTGGCTTGCGTGTGCTCCCACTGCGATGTGCGCATCGCTGCTGGTGTGGCTTCTCGTTAAAAAACTTTTCCCATCCGTGCAGTATGGTGGCAGCTTCTTTCAGAATATCGTTGGACTATTTCCCGCGGCCTTAGCTGCGATATTTCCGACGGCAGTCTTCACAGTAGCCGGACCACTCGTGGCTCCGAACACTGGACGACGCATCGCGTTTGTTTTTTTTGGCCTGTCGTTCTTGTTCTCCTCTGGTGGGTTGGATTTGGTTTTCCTCAAAGACACTCCTGTTCCCGCAGTTTCAATCACGACATATGTTGGTATCTTGTTGGGTGCTTTGTTGGGGTTGGCTGCGTGTCTCAGCCTGCAATCGCATAAGAGAAAAGCTGCCAACAAACCAGCCACTCCAATCACGCCGCGTTCCGCGGCGCTGTGAGCCCGAGTGACTCCGTCACCGACGCGCACAGGCCGACGAACGTTTCCTCCCCCAGCGCGAGTCGGCGGCCCTTGAGGTGCGCGACGCCCCAGTGGCGGCGCAGTTTCTTTGGCCCGAGCGGTAGTGACACTAGGGATCCGTTTTCCAACTCCGCGCGTGCGATCCATGGGGCGAGGATGCCGGCACCGATGCCGATTTTCACGAGTTCCTTGATCGCCTCCATGCTGCCGAGCTCGATGAAGTTGCTGAGCGCGATTTTGTCCTCGCGGAAATATTCGTTCACGAGCCGGAAGGTGTGGCTGGTCTTGTTGTAGAGCACGAGCGTCTCGGCCTCGATCGATTCGCGCGGCGCGCGGCCGACCTGGGCCCACGGGTGCAACGGCGCGACGATGAAGCGCAGCTCGTCCTGAAACAGCGGCACGAACGCAAACTCCGCCATGCCCTGCGCGGGCGGCTCGAGCACGATCGCGAGATCGACGTGGCCGCCGCGCAGCAGCTCGAGTTGCGCGCTGTTGTCGCCGGGCTCGATGCGGATGACGCACTTCGGGTAGCTCTGGCGAAATTCGCGCAGCACCGTCGGCAGGATGTGCTGGCACGCCGTGGTGCTCGCGCCGACGCGCAGGCGGCCGTGGCCCCACTTGGTGAGGGTCTCGATGCCCGCGCGCGCGACGTCCATCTCGCGCAGGATTTTTTCCGTGTGCCGGAGAAACTGCTCGCCCGCCTGCGTGAGCAGCACGCGCCGCCCGATGCGGTCGACGAGCCGCGTGCCCACGTCTTCCTCCAGCGCCTTGATGGCGTGGCTGACGGCGGACTGCGTGAGAAAAATATCCTTGGCGGCGAGCGTGAAGCTCCCGCGCCGCGCGAGCGCGGCAAAGGCGTGGAGCTGGCGGCTGTCGATCGTCGGTTTCATGGATGCACGGACTTCATTCGTGGAATGAAATGTTTGAAGAGCAGTAATCGGGCCAGCCGCCCGCGGTGGCACAACGGCGGCTAAGGTGGTGGGCAGATGACGATGCCCGCGACGACACCACAAACTCCGCGCCCGCCCAGCCGGCCGCGCGTGTTGCGTCTCGGTTTCCTGCCGCTCACCGACGCCGCGCCGCTGATCGTGGCGCAGCACCGCGGCCTGTTTGCGAAGCAGGGTCTGCACGTCGAACTCCACCGCGAGATCGGCTGGGCCACCGTGCGCGACAAGATCACCTATGGAGAACTCGATGCCGCGCACGCGCCGGCGCCGATGCTCTGGGCGATGCAGCTCGGCCTCAGCACCCCGCCGTGCGACGTGCTGACGGCGCTCGTGCTCAATCTCAATGGCAACGCCATCACCCTCTCCCGCGCACTGTGGCAAGCCGGCGTGCGCGACGGTGCCTCGCTGCGCGAACACGCCCGCGCCCGCCGCAGCCGGCAGCCGCTGACCCTCGGCGTCGTGTTCACCTACTCGACGCACCATCTGCTGCTCGCGAACTGGCTACGCGCGGCCGGCCTCGAGCCCGACCGCGATGTGCGCCTCGTCGTCGTGCCACCGGCGCAGATGTTTCGTAATCTCGCCGCGGGCACCATCGACGGGTTTTGCGCCGGCGAACCGTGGAACTCCCACGCCGTGCGCGAGGGCGCCGGCTGGTGTCCCTCTTGGAGCGCGGCGCTACAACCGGGCCACGTCGAGAAGGTGCTGCTCGTCACGCAAAGTTTCGCCGAGACCCGCGCCACCGAACACGCCGCCCTGGTCCGCGCGATCGCCGAGGCGGCCGCGTGGTGTGACGAGCCGCACCATCGCGAGCCGCTGGCGGAAATTCTTGCCGACGCGCGCTACCTTAATCTGCCGGCGGCAGCGATTGCACCCGCGCTGACCGGGCGCTTCGACTGCGGTCACGGCCGCGCCGAGTCGGTGCCGGATTTTTTTATTTTTCATCGCGGCGAAGCCAGCGTGCCCGCCGTCGAAAAAGCCGCCGCACTCCAGCGCGCCCTCGTGCACGGCGGCTTGTTGCCCGCCGCAACTGCTAACGATCCCCAATTACCCCGCCGTTTGTTTCGCGAGGATCTTCATCGTGAGATTCTCCTTCCCAACCCACACCACCATGAAACCAACTCATCGCCAGACCTTCGCGGGGTCGCCGTCGCATCCGGCTGATTTCTCCCTCAATCGCCGCCAGTGGATCTCGCGCACCGCCGCCGGCGCGGGAGGCGCCGCGCTCTGGTCCGCCCTCGGCTCGCGCTCGTGGGCCGCGACCGCCGGCAGTGCGAGCGACGCGCCCGAAACCCCGAACCTGAACCTAGGCATCATCGCGCTCACCGACTGCTCGCCCATCGTGATCGCGCACGAGAAGGGCCTGTTCAAAAAATACGGCATCAACTCCACCGTCACGAAGGGCGCGAACTGGGCCGCCATCCGCGACAACCTTTCCACCGGCTCCATCCAGGCCACGCACATGCTGCTCGGC
The DNA here is from genome assembly GCA_025352845.1 of Opitutaceae bacterium. Lineage (GTDB taxonomy): Bacteria > Verrucomicrobiota > Verrucomicrobiia > Opitutales > Opitutaceae > ER46. The sequence continues at coordinate 8,206 of JANXSC010000095.1, read as the reverse complement.
ATGCCGCTCGCCTCGACGATGGGCCTCCTCGGCGCTCCGAAGAAACCGATGGTCGCTCCGTGGATTCTCAACCGCAACGGCCAGGCCATCACCCTCAAGACCGAGTGGAAGGGCAAGGTCGGCGCCGACCCGAAGGCGCTCAAACCCTTCGTCGAAGCCGCCAAGAAACTCGGCGAGCCGCTCACGTTTGCGATGACGTTTCCGCCCGGCACGCACGCGATGTGGATGCGCTACTACCTCGCCGCCGGCGGCATCGATCCCGACAAGGACATCTCCCTCATCACGATCCCGCCGCCGCAGATGGTCGCCAACATGAAGATCGGCAAGATGGATGGCTTCTGCGTCGGCGAACCGTGGAACGCCCGCGCCATCGCGGACAACATCGGCTTCACTTCCGTCACGACGCAGGACATCTGGAAAGATCATCCGGAGAAAGTCTGCGCCTTCACCGAGGAGTTTGCGGAAAAGAATCCGAAGACCGTGAAAGCCGTCCTCAAGGCCCTGCACGAGGCGAGTGTCTGGCTCGACGACATGGCCAACCGCCCCGAGCAATGCGCGATCGTCTCCAAGCCCACCTACATCAACTGCGATCAGAAAATCATCCTCGGCCGCCTGCTCGGCGAACTCGACTACGGCGACGGCCGCAAGGTGAAGGACGAGACGCCAATGCACTTCAGCCGGCGCAACTGCAACTACCCGCAGGCGAAATACGCGAAGTGGTTCATGTCGCAGTATCGCCGCTGGGGCATGGTCACCGGCGCGCCCGATTACGATGGCGTCGCGAAGCGCGTCATGCGCGCCGACCTCTACGAGGAAGCGATGAAGGAAATCGGCTACGCGCACGGCGGCCGTGACGCCTCGTCGTTCGCGCTCTTCGACGGCGTGAGCTTCGACCCCGCGAATCCCGAAGCCTACGCCAAGGGCTTCGCGAAAACTGCCGCGGTGAAATCACGGAAAGGATAAGACCATTCGCTCACGGAACACACGGAATACACGGAGAAAATCCGGCCCAACTTTTCCGTGTATTCCGTGTGTTCCGTGGGCCAACCAAATCCATGAAAAAATTCAAACTCGACTGGCTCATCCTTCCGCTCGTCGGCCTCTTTATAATTCTCAGCCTCTGGGCCGTCTCCAGCCTGACGTGGGCCAAGGATCTGCCGTCCCCGCTCAAGACGTGGGAGTCCAGCAAGCCCTACATCCTCGAACCGTTCGCCAAGCGCGGCGAGATGGACCAGGGCATTTTGCGCTTCACGTGGTATTCGCTCGTGCTCGTGGCGCAGGGCTACGCGCTCGCGCTGCTCGTGGCCGTCCCACTCGGCTTCTTTTTGGGCCTCTCGAAGACGTTCACGAAGATGTTCGACCCCTTGATTCAGGTTTTCCGGCCGGTCTTCCCGCTCGCGTGGCTGCCCCTGGGTTACGTTCTCTTCATGGGATTCGGCAAGGAGACGGGGACTTATGCGGCGCTGTTCACGATCGCGCTCTGCGCGATGTGGCCGACGGTGCTGAACACCGCCGTGGGCGTCCGCGCGGTCCCGCAGGATTACCTCAACGTCGGCCGCGTGCTGAAGCTCTCCCGCTGGAAGACGCTCACGAAAATCCTGATCCCCGCGACGCTACCCTATATGTTCACCGGCTTCCGCCTGAGCCTTGGCATTGCATGGCTGGCGATCGTCGCGGCCGAAATGCTCACCGGCCGGCCCGGCGCGGGCGGTTTTCTTTGGCAGGAATACAACGCCAATATCTACGAGCACATTATTTTCTCCATCATCACGATTGGCGTGATCGGCTTCATCCTCGACCGCCTGATGAGCGTGCTGGAAGCGCGGTTCAAGACCGCGTGATGGCTGAGGTGCGATGAAAGATGTATGATGAACCAATCCTCAATCCACTTTCTTAGCGGAACGCCGCATCACCGCGAAAATGCGGACCAGCTCACCCGCTTCGCGTTTGAGTTCTTCGAGCCGCGTCTCGGGCAAAAACTTGGCTCGAATCTCCAGTTCGATCCAAAATTCCGTCTCGTCGGCCTCCTCCAGCACGATTGCGATCTTGTTGGCAAAGTCCGCCCGGGATTTTGCGCGCTGCGCCGCCCGATAGTTCGCCGCGACCGAGCAAGCGCTCCGCACCACTTGCCCGGCCACATTTCTCGCCGCCGCGCCCCTGGGAAGGCTCTCCGCCATCCGCATGACACGAAGCGCAAAAGCCATCGTCCGCTCACACATCTACGCCGGGTTCATGCCTGATTCCATCACACATCAGCCTTCTCCCATCAAACATTCTCCATGCCCTTCCTCGAACTCGCCAACGTCGCCAAATCTTTCGGCGGCCCGCCGGTGCTCGACGGCGTGAACCTCGCGATTGAGCGCGGCGAGTTTGTCGCCATTGTCGGCTACTCCGGCTCGGGCAAGACCACGCTCATCTCGCTCATCGCCGGTTTGCAGCAGCCCGATCGCGGCACGGTGAAACTCAACGACCTCGAGATCACCGCGCCCGGCCCCGATCGCGGCGTCGTGTTTCAAAACTACTCGCTCCTGCCGTGGCTCACCGTGTTCGAAAACATCGCGCTCGCCGTCGAGCAGGTGTTTCCGAACTACGCGCCGGAAAAAAAGCGCCAGCACGTCGAGAAGTTCATCGCGATGGTGAATCTCACGCCCGCGCGCGACAAACTCCCGCGCCAGCTTTCGGGCGGGCGCCAGCGTGTCTCCGTCGCCCGCGCCCTCGCGATGGATCCGCAGATTCTCCTGCTCGACGAGCCGCTCTCCGCACTCGACGCCCTCACCCGCGCCACACTACAGGACGAGATCGAGCGCATCTGGGAGGCCGACCAAAAGACCGTCGTCCTCATCACCAACGACGTCGACGAAGCGCTGCTCCTCGCCGACCGCATCGTCCCCCTCACGCTCGGGCCGGGTGCCACACTCGGCGACTCCGTCGCCGTCACGCTCGCCCGCCCCCGCGATCGCAAGGCGCTGAACCACGACCCGGAGTTCAAGCGGCTCCGGGCGCTCGTCACGAACCAGCTCCTCGGCTACGGCGCACGGCGCAAGGCGACTGTCACGAAAAGCCTCACGCTGCCCGACATCCTGCCGGAGGATCTCGATCTCCCCCGCACCACCCGCCGCCGGCCGCTGCGACCGCACGAAATCAAGCGGGAGGAAATCACAATCGGTGCGTAGCCGCGACCGACGGACCGAGTTATCATCCATCTGGCAATATCACTCGCAACAAAGCTCGGCCTGCGCCGTTTCTCACCTTCCCGATTTTCGCGCCTTCCCATTTTTCATGAGCGCCTTCCTCGAAATCTCCCGGCTCGGCAAAACCTACCCGGCACCCTCGGGCGCCGCCGCGATCATCGTCGAGAATTTCGATCTCAAGATTCGCAAGGGCGAATTCGTCACGCTCATCGGCCACTCCGGCTGCGGCAAGTCCACCGTGCTCTCGATGATTGCCGGGCTCACCGATGCGGCCTCGGGCGGCGTGATTCTCTCCAGCAAGGAAGTCGTCGGCGCGGGCCCGGATCGCGGCGTCGTTTTCCAAGCGCCGTGCCTGCTGCCGTGGCTCACCGCGTTTGAAAACGTGAGGCTCGGCGTCGATCAGGTTTACTACACCGCCGACGCCACCGAGCGCCGGCAGATCGCGGAATATTATCTGACCGTCGTCGGCCTCGCCGAGTCGATGCACAAACGCCCCGCCGAACTCTCGCAGGGGATGCGCCAGCGCTGCGGCATCGCGCGTGCGTTTGCCCTGTCGCCGAAGATGCTGCTGCTCGACGAGCCCTTTGGCATGCTCGACTCGCTCACCCGCTACGAGCTCCAGGAAGTCCTCCTCGATCTCTGGCAGAAGGACCAGAAGACGGCGCTCATGGTGACGCACGATGTGGACGAGGCGCTGTTCCTCTCCGATCGCGTCGTGATGATGACCAATGGACCGGCCGCCACTGTCGGCGAAATCCTCGAGGTGAAATTTCCGCGTCCGCGTTCGCGCCAACAACTGCTCGAGGATCCGCTCTACTACGAATTGCGCGCGCAACTCATCGGTTTTCTTGAGGAGCGCTCGCATGTGCGTCCCACGCGCCCGGCCGCCCCCGTCGTTCCACCCACTCCCCCGCCCGCCGCTCCCCGCCTCCGCCGCTTTCTCAGTGCCCTGGTCCCCGCCTGAATCCTCCACCACCGCCCAACGCACATGAAAACGATCCACCGACTCCTCCTGCCCGTCGCGCTCGCGACTTCCGCGCTCGCCCAATACGCCCCGCCGCCGCCGGCGCGGCCGTTTCCCGGCTTCGCCAACGAAATGCTCCGCGCCGACAACGTCTACATGAGCGCGTGGGACATCGCCGCCAGCTACCGCCTCCGCTTCGAGGACAAGATCGGCGCCGGATTCACCGACGCCGGATCGAACTGGGATTTTTCCAAACGCCGCGTCGACGACAACAACAACAGTTATCTCCTCTCCCGCTTCATGCCGCGCGTCGGCTACATCGGCAAACGCGTCGCCTTCACCGTCGAGGCGCGCGCGAGCTCATCATTCGGCGACGAGCGCTACAACGCCACCGCGCCCGGCAAGGGCCTCGCCGAAAACGACAGCGGCATCGATCTGCACCAGGCGTTTCTCTTCGTCGGCAACCACAAGGAATTTCCCGTCTCGCTGAAAATCGGCCGGCAGGAACTCAACTACGGCGACCAGCGCCTCATCGGGCCGTTCAAATGGAATAACAACATGCGCACCTTCGACGCACTGAAAGTCCGCTGGCAGAATCCGCTCTTCGGCGTCGATGTCTTCACCGGTGGCCTCGTCTACAACGACGCAAACAATCTCAACAAATCCAACTCCCAGGATCATTTCTCCGGCGCGTATTTCAATTTCCCGACGCTGCTGAAGAACGAAATCACCGAGGGCTATTTCCTCGCGCGCGATGTCGAGCGCGGCATTGCGACCGACAACTGGTCGGGCGTCGCCGCGCCATTCCGGTTCTCGGGCGCGCAGGACACCTACACCGCCGGCATCCGCGTGAAGACCAAGCCGAATGCCTACGACCCGTGGGACTACGGCTACGAACTCATGTATCAGTTCGGGAACCGGACTGCGGTGTTTCCCGCGACGACCGTTGCCGCCGCGCTCGCCGCTCCTCGTCTCAGCCACCATGCCTACGCGTGGGTGGTGCAAGGCGGCTACACATGGACGCAGAGCACGATCCAGCCGCGCCTGGCGTTGATCTACAGCGCGGGCTCCGGTGACAAAAGCGCGACCGACACCAAGAGCGGCACCTTTCAAAATCTTTTTCCCACCAATCACCTCTTCTACGGCTACATGGATCTGAGCAGTCTCCAAAATCTGCACGACATCCGCCTCGCCTACACGCTGAAGCCGACAACGACTTCGACGATCGCGCTCGAGGGTCACTCGCACTTCCTGAACCGCACGTCCGATTTTTGGTATAACGTCGCGGGCGTGCCGCGCAATTTCGCCGGCGCCGCCGTCGGCAGCGGCGGCGGTTACCGCATTAATCCCAGCTACAGCAAACACGTCGGCAACGAGCTTGATCTCGTGGCCGCGTGGACCTTCAAGCCTTACGCGCAGATCGAGGCGGCGGCGTGTCGCTACTTCCGCGGCGACTACATCAAGCAATCGCTCGCCGCCGTCGGCTCGAAGGACGCGAGCTACTTCTACGTGCAGCTCACGTTGAACCTGTAAGGCCACCGCTCGTCGGCGTGCCGCCTGGAGTAGGGCGGGTCTCTGACCCGCTCTCGTCCACCCATCACACCCAAGGGCGGGTCAGAGACCCACCCTACCCCAAACCGATGAGGCGGCTTCATTCACGCCTAAAAAACTATTCATCGCACGAATCTCTCGCTGGCGTGAACGCTGCTAATCAGGCGGTGCTCACGCATGAAACTCTCTCAACTCCGCGAATCCGGCCACTGGCCCACGCTGCTCACGTCATTCCTCTACTTCGATGTGAGCTTTATGGTGTGGACCATCCTCGGCGCACTCGGCGCCCTCATCGCGCCCGACCTCGGGCTCAACGCGCAGCAGAAATTCCTGATGGTCTCGACGCCGATTCTCTCCGGCGCGTTTCTCCGCATTGTCCTCAGCCTCCTCGTTGATCGCATCGGCACCAAGAATACGGGCATCATCGCCCAGCTCATCGTCATGGCCGGCCTCACCGTCGCGTGGCAGACCGGCATCTCCTCGCTCGGTCAGGCGCTCGCCCTCGGGGTGGTGCTCGGCCTCGCCGGCGCGAGTTTCGCCGTCGCGCTGCCGCAGTCCGGCCGCTGGTATCCGCCGCACCTGCAGGGCGTCGTGCTCGGCCTCGCGGGCGCGGGTAACATCGGTGTCGTGATCGACCATCTGGCCGCACCGCGCATCGCCGCGGCTTGGGGTTGGCAGGCGGTGTTCGGCGCCGCACTCATTCCGCTCGTCGTGGCCTTCGTGCTCTACGTCGTTTTCTCGAAGGAACCGCCCGGCGAATTCAAAAGGAAAAACTTCTCCGACTATCTCACACTGCTGAAGCAACGCGACGCCCACTGGTTCTGCCTTTTCTACACGATCAGTTTTGGCGGCTTCGTTGGCCTCGCCACGGCCTTCGCGATTTTTTTCCGCGACGAGTTCGGGCTGCAACCTGTGCAGGCGGGCGAGGTCGCCGCATTCTGCACGTTGGTCGGCGCGCTCGGGCGGCCCGTCGGCGGCGCGCTCGCGGATCGGCTCGGCGGTATTCGCGCGCTCGGCTTTTTCTACTCGGTCGCGGGCGCGGCACTCGTCTTCGCGGCGCTCTCCCACAACCTCTGGCTCTGCGGCGCAGGCTTCTTCGTGGCGTCGGGCGCTTTCGGCATGTGCAACGGTTCCGTGTTTCAACTGCTGCCGCAGCGCTTCGCGAAGGACATCGGCGTGATGACCGGCCTCGTCGGCTGCGGCGGCGGCATCGGTGGCTTCGTGTTCGGCATGTTGTTCGGTTCCTCCAAGGAACACACCGGCAGCTACGTCACGGGCATTTTGCTTTTCGCCGGACTCTGCGGCGTTGCGCTGATCGGACTGAAACTCGTGAAGATCCGCTGGCGCACCACGTGGGGCGCACTCGCCGCCGCGCGCATTTGATCGCGAGCGCACGCTCGCCCGCGCCTCCGCCCCTGGCCAACATCGGTGCATGAACGTCCACTCCAGCGGCCACGCGCTCGCCGCCACCCGCGAGGCAGCCTGCGACGACGCGTGGCTCGTGCGCGAGCGCGGCAGCGTGACCTTTGCCGCCGTCGCCGACGGCATCGGCTCGGCGCGCGAGGGCGGTGCGGCGGCGCGCCGCGCCGTGGAAATGCTCGCCGACTACTGCCTCTCGCGCCCGCGCAACTGGAGCGCGCGCCGCGCGCTCGCGGATTTCACCGCGCAAATCAACCGCCACCTCCACGGCGAGTCGCTCGCCCGCCACGGCCAGCCGGAGCTCGCCTGCACGCTCAGCGCCGTGCTGCTCGAGGACGGGCGCCTCTACGGCTGCAACCTGGGTGACTCGCCCGTTTTTCACTGGCACCGCGGCCAGCTGGCGCGCCTCTCCGAATCTCACACCGTCACCGACCCGCAGCTCGCCCACGTGCTCACGCGCGCGATCGGACTCGCACCGGAGGTCGAGCCGCACTTCTTCGAAACCGAACTCGCCGCGGGCGACATCGTCTTGCTCTGCTCCGATGGCGTCGCCAACGCCCTCCCGCCCGCGCGCCTCGCCGAACTCCTCTCGCGCCAGGCCACCGCCCGCTCGATCGTCGGCACCGCCCGCGCCGCCACCGCGGAGAATCCCGAACTGTGCGACGATACCTGTGCCGTCGTCCTTGAACTCGTCGCCGGCACCCACGCCGCCGATCCCACGCGGCGCCCGCTCGAAGTCATCCCCGTTCTCCGGGCCGGCGATCTCGTGGACGGCCACCGTCTCGTGCGCCCGCTCGCCGGCAACGATCGCGTGTGGCTCGCGGATAATCCCGCGGACGCCGCCGCGGCGCGCGCCGTCCTCAAGTTTCCTGATTCCGCCGCCATCGACAACGAGGCCGTGCGCGAGGCGTTCGTGCGCGAGGTCCGCACTGCGTTGCGCCTCACGTCGCCCGATCTCGTGCGCGCGTGGGTGCCGGAGGGAACCGCGCTGCGCTGCTACGCGATGGAGTTCGTCAACGCTCCCACGCTGCGCACCATCCTGCTCTCCGACCGCCTCGGCGTCGAGGACGCGCGCGAGCTG
>JANXSC010000083.1 GCA_025352845.1 Opitutaceae bacterium | reverse complement strand
CGTCGGCGAGCCGGCCGGTGGTCTCGACTCCCGCAAAGGCGCCTGCCCGCTGGGCACGGTGCAGGCTCTCCGCGGCGCGCAGGAGAGTTTTCGACGGCACGCAGCCGACGTTCACGCAGGTGCCGCCCATCGGCAGGCCGTCGTTGATGATGGTGGCCCTTGCCCCGAGGCTCGATGCCTTCAGCGCGGCGGAAAACGCGGCCCCACCGCCGCCGATAATGAGGAGATGTTTGCCGTCGATCCGCTGGGCACAGGAGGCGTCGGTCTGGATGCGGAGTTCAGGTTTCTCGGTCAGACAGCAGGTGGACATGGCGGAATTATTTGAGGGTGGAGCGGTCGGGGGCGAAACCGGTGCGGTCGATGAAGGCGAGGAGCTTTGTCCGGTCGGTGACAGCGGGATCGAAAACGAGTTCGGCCTTCTTCGTATCATAGTCCACCGTGGCTTGGAGCACGCCGGGAGTCCGTCGCAACGAAGCCTCGATGCCGGCCGCGCACGGCGGGCAATCCATGGACGGAATCAGCACCGTGAATTTCTCGCCTCCGGCCACAATGGCCGACGGCGACGCAGCCCGAAACGCCGGCAGAGAAGGATAAACCGCCACCGCCACCGCCACCAGTGTGCCCAGCCACAGGCTGATGCGCGCAGCCTTGCCGGGCGGGCGGGCGCAGGTGCCGTCCGCACAATCCGCCTTGGGCCGGCGATACGTCAGCCACCATGCGAGCGCCAGCAAGCCGAAGGTGAGCAGCAGAAACACCGGTCGCCATTTCGTGAACCACGTCGAGGCGGCAAAGTTACCCAGCCCAAAACCGAGCGAGAGCAGCGGACCGATGCAGCAGAGCGAAGCGGCGAATCCGGTGAAGACACCGCCCGTCAAGATCCATGAGGGACCGTTCTTTTTCATGGCGGCACCCTACACCCTGTAGCATAGTATAAGGTCAAGCGAACCCCCATGACTATCGGAGAACTGGCCAAGCAAGCCGCCGTGAACGCGCAGACCATCCGCTACTACGAGCGCGAGGGGCTGTTGCCCGACGCTCACCGCTGGCCGGACTCGGGCTACCGCGATTTCGACGAGGAGGCGTTGCTGCGACTGCGCTTCATCCGCTCCGCCAAAGATCTCGGCTTCACCTTGCGCGAAATCAAGGAGCTGCTCGACCTGCGCATCCTGCCCGGAGAATCGTGCAAGGAAATGAAGTCACTGCTGGAAGCCAAGCTGGAGGAGGTTGACCAACGGATTAAAGACATGCGCCGGCTGAGGCGCGTGCTGCAAAAACTGGTCGTCGCGTGCTCCACCCGAACGGATCAGGCGACGTGTCCCGCATTGTGGGCAATCGAAAGATAGCGAGTAATCCGCTGAGCAGGTCGGGCCTCACGGCTCACTTGTGAATCCGCGGTTTTAAGGTGCTTTCCACCGTCTGACCGGCGTGTCTGTCAGAGAAGCGTGCGAACTTTGGCCGCCTCGTAACGCTCGATCCACGCACGGTGCCACGCGCCGTAGTCGCCCGCCTCGATGTGCGCCCGCGCCTGCGCCATTAGGTCGAGGTAGAAATGGAGATTGTGCAGCGTGAGCAGCGTGCAGCTCAAAATTTCCCCCGCGACCGTGAGGTGCCGCAGATACGCCCGCGAGAAACGCGCCGTGTAATTGTCGAGCCCCTCGACAATCGGGCGTGGGTCGGCGCGGAATTTTTCGTTGCGCAGGTTCAGCGGGCCGTCGGGCGTGAAGACGAGGCCGTTGCGCGCGACGCGGCTCGGCAGCACGCAGTCGAACATGTCCACGCCGAGCGCCACCATTTTCAGGAGCTGCGGCGGGGTGCCGAGACCCATCGTGTAGCGCGGCTTGTCGGCCGGCAGAAACGGCGTCGTCGCACCCACCTGTTTCAACATCTCCGGCTCAGGCTCGCCCACGCTCACGCCGCCGACCGCGTAGCCCGGAAAATCCAGCGCCGCGAGCGACTCCGCCGCCTCGCGCCGCAAGTCGTCGAAGGTCGAGCCCTGCACGATGGCAAACACGTGGTGCCCGTTCGCAAGAAACCCGCTGTCCGTGGCGATCTGCTTGCACTGGCCGGCCCATCGGTAGCTGCGCGCGACAGCTTTCGCGCACGCGTCGCGTTCGCAGGGCCACGGCGGGCACTCGTCGATCACCATCGCGATATCGCTGCCGAGATTCTGCTGGATGCCCATGACTTCTTTCGGGCCGAGAAAAAGTTTCGCGCCGTCGAGGTGCGATTGAAACGCCACGCCGTCGTCGCGGATATCGCGCAGCTTCGCCAATGAGAAAACCTGAAACCCGCCGCTGTCCGTGAGGATCGGGCCGTCCCACCCCATGAATTTGTGCAGTCCGCCGAGATCGCGCACGAGTTCGGAACCCGGTCGAAGGTTGAGATGGTAAGTGTTGCCGAGGATGATCTGCGCGCCGATGTCGTGGAGATGCACCGGCGTGAGCGACTTCACCGTGCCCTGCGTGCCCACCGGCATGAAGATCGGCGTCTCGATCACTCCGTGGCGCGTCCGCAGCCGCGCGCGACGGGCCGCCGTGGCTGTATCGGTCTTTAGGAGCTGGAAGTGTTCGGGCATTTATTCGCGGGTGCGACGCTCGCGCACGGTAGTCTTCAGATACGCCGGCTTTCTCCCGGCATATTGCACCGTGAGAATGAAGATCACATCGTTTTCGACCGCATAGAAGATCAAATAGGGAAACGGCGGCATCAGCCGCGTGCGAATCGCTTCGTCGACCTTCACCGCGTTTTTCTCCGGTAGAAAAACGATCTCGTCCACCGTCGCGTAAAACGTGCGCTTGAAACGCTCGCCCAGTCCGGGCGACTTTTCGTCGTAGCGCGCCATCGCCTCACGCACGTCGGCTTCGATGCGCGGGTGAAATACCGGCCGGTGCGTCACGGCGATCTAGACAAGCCGCGCCTTGAGTTCGTCGTAGGACAGGCCAAGGGCTGGGTTGGCCTTCAGCTCGCGCAGGCGCGCCCGTGCCTCGTTGGCCAGCCGCGGGTCGATCGGCAGGTCCGAGCCCGGAATCGAGGACCACAATTCGTCGATGAGCGCGAGGCGCTCGGCGACCGGGAGTTTCACGAGTTCCGCAGTGCTAGTCATGCCCCCCACGAAAGCCGCCTCGCGGGAGGTGGCAAACCGTTTGTGCGTTCCTGGGCACGACTGTGCGGTTGGCAGCCTGCGCGGCGCTTGACCCGAGGGTCAATCCACGAGGTAATCTCGCTACCAATTTCGTGCTCCTCGTCATCGACAACTACGATTCGTTCACCTTCAACCTCGTCCAATATTTTGGGCAGTTGGGCGTGGAGCAGCGCGTGTTTCGCAACAACGAGATCACGCCGGCCGACGCGCTCGCACTGAATCCCGATCGCGTGCTCCTCTCGCCCGGCCCGTGCTCGCCGCGCGAAGCCGGCGTCACGCTCGACATCATCAAGGCGTTCGCCGGCAAGAAACCGATCCTCGGCGTCTGCCTCGGCCACCAGTCGATCGGACATTATTTTGGAGGCAACGTCATCCGCGCGTCGCGGCTCATGCATGGCAAGACCTCGCCGATTCAGCATAAAAACACGGACGTGTTTCGCGGGATGCCGCAGGGTTTCGCGGCCACGCGCTATCACTCGCTGCTCGTCGAGCGCGCCACGTTTCCGAAAGACCTCGAAATCACCGCCGAAACCGCCGAGGGCGAAGTCATGGGCCTGCGCCACCGCACCCTGCCCATCTGGGGCGTGCAGTTTCACCCTGAATCCATCGCCACCGAGGGTGGGATGAAGATTCTCCAAAATTTTTTGACCCTAAACTAGGCACCACGAAAAACACGAACGACACGAAAACAAAAACACGTCGCCCGACTTTCGTGTGTTTCGTGTATTTCGTGGTGACAAAAAAAACATGCGTTGCCCCAAATGCACCTCGATTGAGGACAAGGTGATCGACTCCCGCATCAGCAAGGAGGGCTCGACCATCCGCCGCCGCCGCGAATGCCTCGAGTGCAGCCACCGCTACAGCACGACCGAGATGCTCGTGCGCGATGGCGTGGTCGTGATCAAGCGCGACGGCCGCAGCGAGGACTTCGATCGCGAGAAACTCGTCCGCGCCGTCCGCGCCGCCTGCCACAAGCGCCCGGTCGACACCGAACAGATCGCGATGCTCGTCGAGGACGTGATGGACGCGATGGAGGCGCAGTTTGAAAAAGAGATCCCCTCGCGCGCCATCGGCGAGGGCGTGATGCAGCGGCTCCGCACCGTCGATCAGGTGGCCTACGTGCGCTTCGCCAGCGTTTACAAGGAATTCCGCGACGTGGCCGAGTTCGTCGACGAGATCAGCACGCTCGGAAAACCAGAGGCTGGGAACGCTAATCCGCGCTAATTCATCTCTGGAAATTAGCGGTTATCAGCGAAGATTGGCGTTCCTCTTCATGCCTCCCCGCTCACGCGACGATCTCCGCCGGCTCCATTTCATCAACGCAATCTTCGCGCACGCCACCGGCCAGGACCTCTACCTCGCCGAGCAGATCAAGGCGGCCATCGCGTTCAGCCTCGCCGAACTGGAGGAGCAATCGGCCGCGCAGCCCGAGCTCGCGGGCAAATACGACGCGGCGTTCAACGCCGCCGCCGCCGCGCTTCTCGCGAAACTCTTCTCACACCTCCCGCGCCACGGGTTCTTTCACTGGGATGCCTCACTCACCCTCGCCGCGGCGACGCCGCTCTTCACCCGCGCCGAAGTGATGGCGGGCCTGCGCCACCTCGCGCCCTTTCGCGAAGCGACGCTCCTCGTGACCAACCTGCGCCCGGCCCTCATCCCGCCGACGCGCCGCGCCACTCCGCGCCGCAAGCGCGACTACGAGGAAGCCCTCGCCTTCATCCGCGACCTCGCCGCCGCGCGCACCGTCCGTGGATCAAATTTGCAGCTGCTGTTTTTGTAGGATTATTCGGAAGCCAGAAACCCATGACATAACCGGATCGATTGCTGGTCTCTTGGCTTCTGAATTCACCTCCTATCTTCACCGCTTATGTCCAAAACCATTTTCCAAAAGATCATCGCCCGCGAAATCCCCGCCAAGATCGAGCATGAGGACGAGCATTGTGTCGTCCTCCACGACATCCAGCCGCAGGCGCCGGTCCATCTGCTGATCGTGCCGAAAAAACTCATCCCGCGCGTCAGCGAAGCCGCGCCCGAGGATCAGGCGGTGCTCGGCCACTTGCTTCTCGTCGCCGCACACATCGCGAAAAAACTCCAGCTCACGCACGGCTTCCGCCTCGTGGTAAACAACGGCCCGCACGCGTGCGAATCCGTGCCGCACTTGCACATCCACTTGCTCGCCCAGCGGCAGATGACGTGGCCGCCGGGCTGAGGAATCGCCGGCGTTTATTTCTTTTTCGCGCCGCCCGAAGGCGTGACGGTCGTGCCGCCACCCGCATCCGCTGCGCCACCGCGCGGACCCGGACCGGCACCCGCCTTCAGGTCCGGATTTAACGCCGCGATGAGCGCCTTGAGTGCCTTCAACCGGCCATCGAGATTGTTCAGATCAGCCTGCCACCGCGTCTGACCTTCGCCGGCCGTTTTGGTGAGGCCGCCGTTGGGATCGTTCTTCGGCTGCGAGGCCATCGCTTGTTTGAGCAAATCACGCTGCACGGCCAAGCCGACGCCGATTTTTTCCGCCTGGGCCAGCAGCTGCGCGTAAAGTGATCGACGCTGTTTCTCGTCGGTGGTCCCGATATTTTTATCGACGCTGTTGAGCAGCGATTCGAGGTCGTCAATGTCGGACTTCAGCTCGGATGCCGAGCGGGGCGGAGGCGGCGGCGGCGCCTTCTTATCTGCGGCCTGAACCACCACGGTGGCGGATAAACCGATGGCGCACAGGCAAACCAAAACACGCATCTGACGGTAGAACGAGTTCATGATACTTTCTCCATTGGGGGTTGGGATTGAACGAACGGCCATGAGGCACTGGCCGGTCACAACTATTCAAACGAGCGCTCCGCGTCAATGGCGCGGGGTCTCACTCGCGCGCTTCAAACGCCCCGTCGGACCGCTTCGCGATCAGACGTTTCAACTCGAGCATCATCAGCGTCGCGGAGAGCGCTCCGGCCGCGAGGCCCGTCGCGGCGGACAGCGCATCCGGCGTGAGGATGGCGCCGCCGCGGAAGCACTCGAACACCTTCGCCTCATCGCTCGTGAGATTCGCCGGCCGACCGGCTGCGACCTCGGATGGCTTTTCGCCAATCGGCGCCGGACGCAGACCATCGAGGTAGTTCAGTTCGCCCAGAATGTCGTCCACGCTCGTGAGCAACGTCGCGCCGTCGCGGATCAATTGGTGGCAGCCCGCGCTCGTATTCTGATCGATCCGGCCGGGCACGGCGAAAATCAGCCGGCCTTGCTCACCCGCAAAGCGCGCCGTGATCATCGCGCCACCATCGACATCGCTCTCGACGACGATAACCGCCTCGCACATGCCCGCGACGATTCGGTTGCGCATCGCGAAGGATTGGCGGTCGGCTCGGCGGCCAAAGGGAAACTCGGAGAGGATCGCGCCCTCGGTGGCGATGCGCCGGTAGAGGTCGAGATTCTCCGGCGGATAGATGATGTCGATGCCGGTTCCCAGCACCGCTGCGGTTTTACCTCCGACCGAGAGCGCACCTTCATGCGCCGCGGTGTCGATGCCGCGCGCAAGGCCGCTCACGACGCAGAAACCCAGCCGCGCCAGCCCCGCGCCGAATTTTTTCGCCGTCGCCTGTCCGTAGAGCGTCGTGCGCCGCGAACCAACAATCGCAACGCATGGCCCACCGAATTCGTAGCCACCCTTGCGATAAAGTCCGATTGGCGGGTCGTGGATTTCCTTCAGCAGCTTCGGATAGCCGGCGTCCCGCGTCGTGATAAAATCCGCGCCGCCCTGCGCCATCCGGTCCTCTTCGCGCGCGAGATCCACGTGCTCACGCCACGCGCCCAAACTCGCGACGATCACCGGCCCCACGCCTTTGACCGACTCGAGTTGGCGCCGGCTCGATGTGAAGACCGCGCGCGGATCGCCGCCGAGTTCGGCGAGCAGCCGGTTGAGCGTGATTGGCCCGATGTTGGGCAGCGCGTTCAGAATTAAAAACGCCTGCCGCTCGGTCATCGTTTCCGCCGTGCTCATGCCTCGCACTCCTTGTCCGCCGAAGCCTCGACGCAAGCGGATCTCAATGCGGGCGAAAGAAAGGCAAGGAGTTGGGTGACCTGCACCGCCGTCTGTCCGTGCGCCCGCGCCAACGCATCGGCTGCCAGCCCATGCCACACCACGCCCCGCGCCGCTGCGAGCGCCGGATCGCGTGGCTTCTGCGCGAGCAGGCCACCGATCAAGCCGGCGAGCAGATCGCCGCTGCCGCCGCGGGCGAGCACGGGGCCGCCGAAGAAACTGTGGTAAACGCATTCTGAGGTAGCGCGGTGCTTCAGCCCGCGCTTCGAAGCGTTGAG
>JANXSC010000033.1 GCA_025352845.1 Opitutaceae bacterium | reverse complement strand
TACAGTTTTTCCGGCAACCCGGCCGAGGTGGGCGTGAAACACGAGGAGCGCCACGCGGGCGTCTCGAACTACTCGTTCTACAAACTGATCCGGCTCAACTTCGACCTCATCACCGGCTTCTCGATCGCGCCGCTCCAATATTTCACGATGTTCGCCATGTTGTGCTGCGTGGGCAGCGGTGTGTTCGTCGTTACGCTCGCCATCCGCCGCATGTTTTTCGACTACACGGCCGCGGAGGGTTTGTTCACGCTCTTCGGCGTGCTGTTTTTTCTGATGAGCGTGGCTCTCGTGGGCATCGGTCTGATCGGCGAATACGTCGGTCGCACCTATCAGGTGGTGCGCGCCCGCCAGCGCTACCACGTGCGCGAGACGCTGCAGGCGAAAGGTTGAGCGGACCGCTACGCGGGTTTTTGATGAACGTGCCGGACCCGGATTTCAGCGTTTCTTCGGAGGCAACTCGCGGATAAACGACCACGAGACTTCGGCGGTCTGGCCGTTGTCGTAGTGGACGAAGAACCCGCTTTCCGTCCAGTCTTCGATATTCAAGCGCTCGAATTTGGCCTTGGGCCAAATCTTGTTGGCGCGGCGGACGGTGGCGTGCGGCTCAAGGATGCACAGCCCGTCCTCAAACTCGACGTCGAAGGCGTCCTCCCAGCTAACGTAGCGGACGTGTTTTATTTTCGAAAACTTCGCGGTGCCAAAGGGCAGTTTGGCGTTTTTTGCGGCTGTTTTCATAGGTATTTCTCGTCCTGCAATTCGCGAATCAAGTCAATGACTCTGCGTCCAAGCTTGGGAATGTCCATCGGCCGGAGAGTTTCGAGATTCACACGCGTGATCAAGCGGCCGTTCCTGTCAAAGACGTGGACATGACGCGGTGAATGATCTCCGATCCACCAGATGAAAGTGTAGCCGCCGCGCCGGATGCGTCCCATGCGAGAATCGTGCAACCGCTGGCCCGCTTTTCAACTCTCGCGTTGCCGAACAGGACGTCGCGAGCACTCTCGTGCTTGTCCATGTCCCGTCCCCGCATTCTTTTCTTCGGCTACAGCGAAGTCGGCTACGACTGCCTGTCGCTGCTGTTGGAGCGGGGTGATAACGTCGTCGCGCTCATCACGCACGAGGACAACCCGCACGAAAAAATCTGGTTCAAAACACCCGCCGTCGCCGCGCGCGAGAAAGGCATCCCCGTCTTCACCCCCGAGTCGGTGAACAATCCCGAATGGCGCGAGCAGATCGCCGCGCTCGCGCCCGATTTGATCCTCTCGGTTTACTACCGCCACATGATCGGGACCAAGATTCTCGCGCTGCCGCGGCTGGGGGCTTGGAACATGCACGGCTCGCTCCTCCCGAAATACCGCGGTCGCGCGCCGATCAACTGGGCCGTGCTGCACGGCGAGCCGCGCCTCGGCATGACGCTCCACCGCATGGTGAAATCCGCCGACGCCGGCGCCGTGGTCGATCAGGAGGGCGTAAACATCGGGCCGCGCGACACGGCCGAAGAGGCGTTTCGCAAGGTCATGCCGTGCGCCCGCCGCGTGCTCGCCCGGCAAATCGATCCGCTCCTTGCCGGCACCGCGCGCGAGACGCCGCAGGACGAGTCGCAGGCAAACTACTTCGGCGGTCGCAGGCCCGAGGACGGCCGCATCGTGTGGACCCAGACTTCGCGGCAAATCTTCAACCTCATCCGTGCCGTGACCGATCCTTATCCGGGCGCGTTCACCGATTTCGGTGGCGCGCGGCTGATGGTGTGGTGGGCGGAGCCGGAGTCGGCGGCGGCGCGTGGTCGTGGCGGTGCGCCCGGTGAGATTCTCTCGATCGTCCCGCTCGTCGTCGCGACAGCCGACGGCGCGCTAGAACTTACCCGCACCGAATGGCGCGGCGCGCCTGCGCCGGAGTTGCGCAGCGGCCAGATGCTCTGAGTTTTTCCATTTCCCAATTTCCCACTTTCCCGATTTTCTCTGCCCATGCCTCTCAAAGTCCTCATCCTCGGTGCCAACGGTTTCATCGGTAGCTCGCTCACGCGCGCGATCCTCGAACAGAAAGACTGGGAAGTTTACGGGATGGATATCGGCTCGCACAAACTGGAGGACAGCCTGGGCAACCCGCGCTTCAAATTCGTCGAGGGCGACATCACGATCAACCGCGAGTATATCGAATACCACGTGAAGAAGTGCGACGCGGTCATCCCGCTCGTCGCGATCGCGAATCCGATCCAATACGTCAAGGATCCGCTGCGCGTCTTCGAACTCGATTTCGAGGCCAACCTCGCCGTCGTGCGCCA
>JANXSC010000029.1 GCA_025352845.1 Opitutaceae bacterium | reverse complement strand
CTGACGCCCGCCCTACTACCCCCCCCATGAGCACCCCAAAAAAATTCGAGCCCTTCATCCCCGATGCGGTCCAGATGCGCGAGTTCACGCTGCGCGCGGTGCTCACGGGCGTCGTGCTCGGCACGATCTTCGGGGCGTCGTCGCTCTACCTCGTGCTCAAGGTCGGGCTCACAGTGAGTGCGTCGATTCCCGTGGCGGTCATCTCGCTCGCGCTGTTCCGCGGGCTCTCGAAGTTCGGCGTGCGCGACTCCACGATCCTCGAGAACAACATTACGCAGACCGCCGGTTCGGCCGGCGAGTCGATCGCGTTTGGCGTGGGCGTGACGATGCCCGCGATCATGATTCTCGGCTTTGATTTGGAGCTGCCGCTGGTGATGCTCGTCGCGGCGCTTGGCGGACTGCTCGGCATTTTGATGATGATCCCGCTGCGGCGCGCACTGATTGTGAAGGAGCACGGCGTCTTGAAATATCCCGAGGGCACGGCGTGCGCTGCGGTGCTCATCGCCGGCGCCAACGCCGGGGACCGCGCACTCGCCTCGCCGTCGGCCAAGGCCGAGATGCGCGCCGCCCAGGCGGCGGGACTCGGACAGTCGCCGGGCGCGAAAGTCATCTTCGGCGGCTTCGGGATCGGGCTGCTCTACACGACGCTCAACATCGCGTTCAAGGGCTGGAAGGATGTTTCGGAAAAGGTGTTCGGCCCGCCGCTCAAGGCGGGTTCGGTGAGCGTGGAGGTGTCGCCGGCGCTGCTCGGCGTCGGCTACATCATCGGCCCGCGGATCGCCTCGATCATGTGCGCGGGTGGAGTGTTGAGTTATTTGCTGCTCATCCCGCTGATCAAATTTTTCGGCGAGAAGATCGCCGGGCCGCTCGCTCCCGGCACGATCCCGATTGCGGACATGGGGCCGAATCAGGTGCGCGGCGCCTACATTCTCTACATTGGCGCGGGGGCGGTGGCGGCGGGTGGCATCATCAGCCTGGTGCAATCGATGCCGACGATCTGGCACGGTTTACGGGAAGGTCTGAGGGACATCGGACTCGCCCGCAGCGACGCTTCCGGCCCCGGCACCCCGCGCACCGAGCGCGATCTGTCGATGAAGTTTGTGGGCGTCGGCGTCGTGGTGCTGCTGGCGGCGATCACCTTTGCGCCGGCGTTGCGGATGAATTTTCTTGGCGCGCTGCTCATCGTGTTGTTCGGATTTCTGTTTGTGACGGTGTCGTCGCGGCTCACGGGCGAAATCGGCTCCTCGTCGAATCCGATTTCGGGCATGACGGTGGCGACGCTCCTCTTCACCTGCCTCATCTTCCTCGTCGTGGGCTGGACGGGCGGCGGCCACTACGTGACGGCGCTCTCCATCGGCGCGATCGTCTGCATCGCGGCGTCGAACGGCGGCACGACCTCGCAGGACTTGAAGACCGGCTACCTCCTCGGCTCGACGCCGAAATACCAGCAGATCGCCATCCTTGCCGGCTCGCTGCTCTCGGCGGTCTGCCTCGGTCCGATCCTGCTCATGCTGAACGACGGCTCGACCGTTTACGTGCCCGTCGCCCAAGTGGCTCCGGCGGGACTGCAAACCGACACGGGCAACCTCGCGAAACGCGAGCCGTTGCGCGGTCCACAGGCGCGCACCGATCGCGACACTTATTTTGTCTGGCAAAAAACCGATGCCGAGGGTGGCCCGGCGGGAAAATATCTCGTGAACCAAGCGGGCGCGGCGGTGTGGCTGGTCGACCCTGGCATCAACGGCACGTTTACGAAACGCCCCGACGGCACCGAGGTCCGCAAGTTCGACGCGCCGAAGGCCACGCTGATGTCCTACATCATCAAAGGCATTCTTGATCGAAAATTGCCGTGGGCGCTCGTGCTGCTCGGCGTGATGATTGCGGTGACGCTGCAGCTGTCCTTTGTGCCGGCGCTGGCGTTCGCGGTCGGCGTCTATCTGCCGCTCTCGTCGTCGTCGCCGATTTTCATCGGCGGCTTCGTGCGCTGGCTGGTCGATCGCGCGGCGAAGAAACACGCCAGCCGCGCGCATCTGACCGCGGAGGAGCACGCGACCGAGAGCGACAGAAGTCCCGGGGTGCTGCTTGCCTCCGGCTACATCGCGGGCGGTGCCATCGCCGGCATCATCATCGCCATTCTCGCCGGCGCGCTCGATCAGGTCAGCCCGACGCTCGCCGTGTTTTTCGAAAAACTGGACACCGCGATGACCAAGTGGTCCACCGCGCACAATCCGTTTTTCGAGGGGCCGAATTCCGATCTGTTTTCGTTGATTCCCTTCGCGGTCATTTGCGTGGTGCTCTATCTCGTGGGCCGGGAGAAATTGATGACGCCGAAGAAATCCTGACATGCCCGCCACCGACGATCGCGAAGCCATCCTCTCCCGCGTGCGCGGGGCGCTCGCGCCGCTGCACACGCGCGCGGCGCTGCCGGACTACGATTCGGGGATGTCCGTCATGCGCGGGATGATCGCGGGGCGCGATCTCGCGGAGTTGTTTGCCGAGCGGATCAAGCGCGTGGGTGGCAGCGCGCTCACGGATGGCGCCGCGCTCGTGGCGCAGTTGCGCGCGGGCGGCTGGCTGCACGGCTACTGCGATCCGGCGTTGTGGCCGCGGCTCGCGCCGCACTTCGGCGCGGACTTCACCGTCGAACTGGAGTTCGATCGCACGCGGGTGGACGACTACGCGTTTGGGATCACGCGGGCGGCGGGCGCGGTCGCGGAATCAGGCACGATCATATTGAACGACGCCACGACCTCGCGGCGACTCGGCGCCCTGGCGCCGTGGGTTCACATCGCCGTCGTGGATCGCGCGGCGATTTTCTCCGATCTCACGCAGGCGGTCGCGGCGCTCGGCGAAGATCGAAACGTGGTGTGGTGCACGGGGCCGTCGAAGACGGCGGATGTGGAGGGCATCCTCATCGAAGGTGTGCATGGGCCCGGTGTGCAGATTGCGCTGATCGTGTGAGCGATTTGTTGTAGCCGGTCTCGTTGAGGCCGGGCCGGAGTCAGCGACCCCGGCTACAGATCACGGATCGAGATCGTAGATCTCGACGAGGGCGGTGCCGGTGGTGTTGGCGACGCCGGAGACGACGACGGTGTAGCCGCCGGGCGGGAGGCGGACGACGACGGCCGCGTCTTTGCTGCCGGCGGGCAGGGCGAAGGCGCCGGCTTGTGTGAAGGTGGCGGCGAGGTCGGCGGCGTTGCCCCAGTTGTCATTACTCGCGACGGTGAAGTCCTGGCCGAGCGGCGCGACGGCGAGTTGCGGATCGGCGAGCAGGCCGGGGACGCCGAATTGGGCGAGGCCCGGGCCGACCGCGCGGATAAGAAGGCGTTTCGGCGCGGTGCCGCCGATGACGAAGCCGGGCACGAGCGCCTGCTGGGCGGTGCCGACAAAGCCCAGGGTGGAGACATTCACGAGCCGCACGGGTGCGGTGAGGGCGTCCTCTTCGTAGACCTCGGCGAGCGCGATGCCGGGGGCGGTGGAATTTTTTGAGGTGATGCGCACCGTGTAACCGCTGGAGCCCGTCGCGCGGAGAGAGGTTACGACCGCAGCATCGGTCGAGGTCGCGAGGGCGAGCGGGAAGGCGCCGACGCGGGCAAACGCGCTCTGCATGGCGGTGGCGCCGCCCCAGTTGTCGTTGGTGGCGATGGCGGTCGAGCTGCCCAGCGGGATCACGTCCATCACCGGATCGGCGAGGGTGCCGCTGACGCCGAAGGAGCCGAGGGTCGGTCCGATGGCGCGGATGACGAGGGCTTTGGTGGCGTTGCCCTGCAGCACGAAACCGGGCGTGAGCGCGCCGCCGGCGGGCACGAAGCCGCGGGTGGAGACGTTGATGAGCCGGCCGGTGCCGCCCTCGTTCAAGGTGAGCGTGGCGACGGCGGACTCCACGCTACCGGCGGCATTCGTGACCGTCACGGAATAGAAGCCCACGCTGCCGGCGCTGGCGGGAGCGAGCGCGAGGCTGGGCTGATTGGCACCGCCGATGGCGGAGCCGTCCTTTTTCCACTGGTAGCTCAGACCACCACCGATGGCCGCGACGCTGAAAATGACCGGCGTGCCGGGCGTGACGAATTGCGACAGCGGCGGCGTGGTGATCGCGGGGGAGTTGGTTACGACACTGAGGGTGAGCGTGGCGGCGTTGCTCGTGACCGAGCCGGCGGAATTGGAGACGACGACGGTGTAGTTGCCGGCGTCGGTGGCTCGCACACTGGCAAACGTGAGCGTGGCGGTGGTGGCACTGGCGATGGCGGTGCCGTCCTTGCGCCATTGAAACGCGGGCACCGGACTGCCCGTGGCGGCGACGCCGAAGGTGACGGAGGCACCAAGGGTCACGGTCTGACTGGTGGGTGGAACGGCAATCGCGGGCGGCGCAGTGGGCGTGCCGTTGATGATAAACGTCACCGTCGCGGGCCCGAAGCTGTCACCCGAACCACCGGGGCTTTCGTAGGCGAGGATCGAAATGACGAACGTGCCGGCGGCGGTGGGCGTGCCGGTGATGATGCCGGTGGAGGCGTTGACCACACCGTTGGCACCGAGCCCGGCGCTGGAGAGGCCGGGTGGGAGCGTGCCGGTGATCCGATAGGAGCTGGCGGGAACGGCGGCGCCAGTCACCGAGAAGGCAAAGGAGAAAATCGGCGTGCCGACGGTGCCGATGACACTCGGGCTGCTGAGGACGAACCGCGTGGCGCCCGCGAGAGAATGCACGGCCCCGAGCGACCCGAGCGCCGCGACGGCGGATTTGAGGAGGGCAACGATGCGCGACGGCGCGGAAAACTCCGTTGTGCCCGCGGCGATGCGCACGACCGGCGTGCGCTGCAGCAGCAACAGCAATCCGGCGGCGGGCAGATTGAGGCGGTGGAGTTTTCGGGTGAGGCGCAGACGCATGAGAAGAAAGCGGCGCCGGACCGTGACCCGGCGCCGCGGACATTGTTCGGTGGATTTATCTGCCTGCGGGGGGCAGGGGACGCAACTCGTCCCGTGTCAATTTTCCGTCACCATTGGCATCGAGGGCCCGCAGGCTCGCCGGCGCGTTGGCAATCTCCGCGGCGGAGAGTTCACCGTCGCCGTTGGCATCGAGCGCGAGCATCAGAGGCATCACCGGACGCGGATGATCGCCGCGAGCCGGTGCATCGGCGGGTGGCGTGGGGGCGTCGGCCGGCCGCGCGGGGCGGAGTTCCGCGGCGGAGAGGATGCCGTCGCCGTTCTTGTCGAGCGTCCGCAGGCTCACGGCGGCGTTGGCGATTTCGGCGGCGGAGATTTCTCCGTCCTTGTCTGTGTCCAGAGCGAGGAGGATCGGAGGGAGACCGCGGCCACCCGGTCCACCGGGGCCGCCGGGAGGACCGCGACGAGGACCACGCGGGGCGGAATCGGAACCGGGAGGCTGGGCGACGAGGACCGTGGCGGTGGCGAGCGAAAGCGCGAGAAGCGCGCGGCGGATATTTTTCATGTGAGTTCCGTTCGCCTTTGTGGCCGTCACATTCCGACGGGAGCGTGAACCAGCGGGCACTCGGGTGAACTTAACGGACAAGACGGCCGAATTGTTACCGTTCCGTTTGCGCCGGCGGGAGAATTGTTAGGCTCGGGTAAACCCCGGTCGGCCAGCGATCACGCGGCGAGTGCTTGGCCGGACCGATTGCTGCCCGCGCGATTTCCCGCGGTCGTGCGCCAACCCTTGCCGCCGGGCTGCCGCGTGTCGGTCATCTCTCCGACCCACGCGCGCAGAAACGGTCGCACGCGATGGAGGCGCACCTTCACGGTCGCCAGCGAGAGCCCGGCGCGCTGCGCGATTTCGCCATAGCTATCGCCGGCGACAAATTGCGTCACGAGTCCGCGATCGACGTCGCTGAGCCGGGTGAGCGCGCGATCGAGCGCGGCGAGAATTTCGGTCGTGGCGGTGCTGCTCGACGGATCGGCGATTTGGTAAACCGTGTCGTCGAGCGCGACCGTGCTGGGCCGGCAGCTGCGGCGGCGGAGAAAATCGAGCCCGGTGTTGCGCGCGAGGGTGAAGAGCCACGACTCGAACACCGCGGGATCGCGCAGTCGGCCGAGGCGGCGAAACATTTTGATGAAGACCATCTGCGTGACATCCTCGATCGCGTCGGGCTGATGGATGATGGTGCGCACAAACCCGGCGATGCGCCGGGTGTAGCGCCGCACGAGCTCGGATTGCGCGGCGTGATCGCCCGCTTCGGCGCGGCGCACGAGCGCGATCAGTTCGGCCTTGTCGGCATCGACCGTCGTGGTGAAAGGACTGGGGGCGGATGCGGCGGCTGCGCCGGAGGAAAGCGAATCGAAATTCGGGCGAATCATGACGCGCCCAATATGCCCCGCGCGTGTTTCGGTTTTGTTTCGTCCGCGGGGAGAATTGTTAAGCCCGTGTAAAGGCCGGGGCCGGCCCGCACGGCTGCGTCACGCCGCCGTGAGGCGAATCTCCGCGCGAAAACCCTGCGGCGTGCGATTGGCGAAGCGCACCTCGCCGCCGCACGCGGCGACGCTACTGCGCACGATCGCGAGACCGAGGCCGACGCCGCCGCTCTCGCGGGTGCGCGCCAGCTCGGGCCGGAAAAACGGCTCGCCGAGCCGGTCGAGATCGGCCGCCGGCACGCCGGGGCCATGGTCCTCGATCGTGATCACCGTGCGATCATTTTCGCGCGCGGCGCTGACGATGATCGGTCCGGCGTCGCCGGCGTAGCGGAGGGCGTTGCGCACGAGATTGCCGAGCGCGCGGGAGAGCAGGTCGGCGTCGGCCATCGCGCCGAGATCGGCGGGGATGTTGAGCATCACGCGGTCGGCCGCACCTTCGCGGAGGAGCGCCTCGCGGGCGAGTGGCGCAAGCGCGGTGGCGGTGAGCGCGACCTCGCGCGGCTGCATGCCGGCCTTCGTGAAGGCGAGGAGCTCGTTTACGAGCGTGCTCATCTGCTGCACTTCGTCGCGCACGTCGGCCACGGTTTCCTGAAGATTCTTCGGCGCCTGATCGGCGAGGATGCCGGTGGCCATTTGCAGGCGCGCGAGCGGCGAGCACAGCTCGTGCGCGACATCGCCGAGAAAACGTTTCTGGCCGTTCATGTGCGCGTCGAGGCGCGTGGCCATGCGGTTGACGGAGTCGCCGAGTTTTCCGAGCTCGTCGCGGCGGTGGGTTGTGACACGCGTGTCGAAACGGCCCTCGGCGATCTGCTCCGTGGCCGCGGTGAGCTGGCCGACCGAGCGCGTGATGCTGCGCACGAGCGGCAGCCAGAAGAGCACCGAGAGCGCGAGCACGCCGCCGCCGCCGAGGAGCCACGATTGCAGGCCGAGCACCTGAAGCAAACCCCAGAGCGAGCCGACCCGCGCGACGAGCTTGGCGGGCATCGCACGATCACTGCGTTCGCTCTGCACGAACGGCACGCGCAGCCCGACCCAATACGCCGAGGGCGAGCCGGTGCGCACCACAAACCGAGTCGTGGGACGGTCGATTGGCCCGACAAATCCGCCGGGCTCTCCGCCGCGGCGGCCGGCGTCGAAACTGGGCCGATCTTTTTCAGCGGGGTCGGCGTCACCGCGTTTTCCCTTCGGCATCCCGTCGCGCTTGTGGGATGGATCAAGTTCTCCATCGGGACCACGCCGGCCGTCGCCGCGTCCGCCGAATCCACCCCGACCACCGGAAAGGCCGCCGAAAAAGCCCCAACCGGGCGCGCGAAACTCCATGCGCTCATGCACTGCGGGCGGGAGCTGCACGGCCGTTCCGGCGATCTGATTCTCGTCGATCGTGAAGAGGAAAAACTCCGCGTGATAGGCGTCGCCGAAACGTTTGAGCACCGCGTTGCGCGCCTCGCCCGTCGCCGCCGAAGCCTCCGCGGCGATCATGTTGAAGAGGCCCTGGGCGCGCTCGCCGGTCGGACCGGCGGCGAGCGCGCCCCAGCCAAGCCCGCCCTGCGCGACGAAAAACCCGATCCCGAGCGCCGCCAGCAGGAGCAGATTTAGCATCAGCCACAGCGAGACTTTCA
The DNA here is from genome assembly GCA_025352845.1 of Opitutaceae bacterium. Lineage (GTDB taxonomy): Bacteria > Verrucomicrobiota > Verrucomicrobiia > Opitutales > Opitutaceae > ER46. The sequence goes on along the minus strand of JANXSC010000029.1, from coordinate 6,664 downwards.
GCGAGAGCGGGTAGGAGACTTTCATCGAGGCACGGGGCGAGACGCAGGATTCTGGCGTGAGTTAGCGGGAAACCCAGCCTGCTTACGCGAGCTTAACAATTTTCCATGCCTTGCCAACACACCCTTAACTCCGGCGTGGTTTCATCCGTCCCAGCCCTCGGCTGCCCCACATGAAAATCCTCGCCCCGTTTTATTTCGCCCTCACCACGCTGCTCACCCCCTCCGCCCGGGGTGCCGACGCGTTGCTCGATTCCTGGCAGACCGGTTCCTCGCGCCGCTACGCGCGGCTTTATGAAACCGACGCCGCAAAAAATGCCGGCATCGCCGTCACCATCTGGTCGCGCGGTCAGGGCGTGCAAGCCACGCCGAGCTACGCTGGCGTGATTCAAGTCTCATCGTCCACCGGCTGGGTCTATCTGCGCACGTCCGGCCTTGGCTACCATGTGATGGGCCCGTGGTATCTGAACGCCGTGCACACGCAGAATTTCCCCAACTTCCCCGCTAACCAAGGCGTGCTCTATCGCTTCCCGCGCACACCCGCGGTCGCGACGACGAAGACCCTCACCCCCGGCGGCCCGATCGGTTACTTCGTCGATGGCGTCGCGGTCTTCGACAATCGCGACACGTTTTCCTACGCGACCGCGAGCGGCACCGACGCCGAACCGGTCAACGGCCTGCGCGGCGACGGCGTGTGGAATCGCGACGCCTATGTGAACGAGGGCGTGACGTTCGACGCCGCCTTCGCGCACCAAGCCGGCTCCAACTACCACTATCACGCCAACACCCCGGCGCTGCGTTTCCAGCTCGGCGATCACGTCACGTTTAACGCCGCCGCCAAAACCTACGCCGAGAGCACCGCGCCCGCCACCGCACACTCGCCCATCCTCGGCTGGATGGCTGATGGTTTTCCCGTTTACGGACCCTACGGCTACGCTTCCGCGTCGAACGCCGCGAGCGGCGTGCGCCGGATGATCTCGGGCTATGTGAAACGCGACGGCACCGACGGCACCACGAACCTCGCCGCCGCCGGCCGCACCACGCTCCCCGCGTGGGCCGCGCGCGCGCAAAATCGCAACGCCGCGCTCCCCGCCAACGTGCAGGGCCCTGCCGTCAATACCACCTACACGCTCGGCCATTTCCTCGAGGACTACGACTACCTCGGCGACCTCGGCAAAACCCAGGGCACCGATTTCGACCTGAACGAATCCAACGTGCGCTTCTGCGTGACACCCGAGTTTCCGGCCGGCACCTACGCCTACTTCATGTCGCTCGAGGCCGACGGCACGCCGAAATTTCCCTTCATCATCGGGCGCTGGTTTTTCGGCACCCCGAGCGGCGGCAGCGTCAACGCGATCAACGAAACCGTCACCGAGTTCGTCCGCGCCAGCCAGGCCTCGCCCATCACGGTGACCGCGAGCAACACCAGCGGCATCGTCGCGCTCATCTGGACTTCCGTCGAGGCCGCAACCTACAAGATCGAGACTTCGGCCGACGCCACGACGTTGACGCCGCTCGCCAACGCCAGCGCGATCACCAGCAGCGGTGGCGACACCACGAGTTTTTTCACGACGACCATCGCGCCGAACTACCGCGTGACGCTCGTCGCGCTCGCCACCTACGACACGCGCGGCGCCAGCGGCCTCACCGGCGTAGGCAACAACGCCACCGCCGTCGTCGGCGCGAGCGGCTCCGCGCGCCTCGTGAATCTCGCGACGCGCGCGCAAATCGGCGGCACCGCCGGCACGCCGATCGCGGGCTTCGTGCTCTCCGGCAGCGGCGCAAAAAAAGTGCTCGTCCGCGCCGTCGGCCCCGGCCTCACGGGCTTCGGCGTCACCGGCGCGCTCGCCGATCCGAGCCTCACGCTAGTCTCCGGCACGACGAACGTCGCGACGAACGACAACTGGCTCGCGGCCGACGCCACGACGTTCGCCTCTGTCGGCGCCTTTGCGCTCACGAGCGGCAGCCGCGACGCCGCGCTCGTCTCCACTTTGAGTGGCGGCGCGTATTCCGCCGTCGTCGGTGCCGGTGGCGGCAGTGGCGTCGTCCTCCTCGAAACCTACGACACCGATTCCTCCGCCACGACGCCCACGCTCATCAACGCCTCGACCCGCGCCTTCGTCGGCACCGGCGAGAGCGTGCTCATCCCCGGCTTCGTCGTCTCGGGCACGGGCGCCGTGAAACTTCTAATCCGCGCCGCCGGCCCCGCCCTCACGGCCTTCGGCGTAACCGGCGCGCTTGCCGACCCCCAGATCACCCTTTTCTCCGGCGCGAACGTGATCGGGTCCAATGACAACTGGTCGGGCGCATCCAACGCGCTGGAGATCGCCGCCACGGCCGCGAGTGTCGGCGCATTTTCCCTCGTGAGCGGCAGCAAGGACGCCGCGATGCTCGTGACGCTCCCCGCCGGAGCCTACACCGCGAGCGTGAGCGGCGTCGGCGGTGCGACGGGCACGGCGCTCGTGGAAATCTACGTCGTGCCCGCGGGCGCGGCGCTCCCGGCTCAGACGGTGCCGGTCACATTTTCCGGCGGCTACGACACCGTCCCGAGCGACGGCGGCCGCCCCACGATTTTGATCTCCGCCGCGATGGGGGTGACCCAGGCCCAGTTTCAATACGCCTTTAGCCTCGTTAAGCCGGCGGCCGGTGGCGTTGAACCGGATCCGGCGCAGGTGACGTTGAACAAGCTCGCCCTCGAGAGCGTGCTGATTCCGCTCGGCGTGACGCGCGAGCGGATCGATGAGGTCTCCAACTACTATCGGTTTTCGGGCAGCCTGGGGCAGGCGTGGCCGCGCACGCCCGCGGCGGCGACCGCCACTGTCGTGAACGGCGTCGTCACCGGATTTATCATTACGAACGCCGGCGCGGGCTACAGTTCGCCGCCCGCCGTTTCGATCCCGGGCGTCAGCGGAGTCACGGCGCGGGCGACGCTCGCCTTTGGCGCCAGCTTCAGCACGAATGGCTCGATCACGGCACTGGCGGTGGGTAATTGATTTCGCGCCGGCCGGCCGCGCTCGATCACTCCGGCCCCACCATCATGTATCCCGCCGAGCGCACGGTCCGGATGTAGCGCGGCTCCTTCGCATCGTCGCCCAATTTTTTCCGCAGCGAGGAAATATGCACGTCAATCGATCGATCAAACACGTCGTAGTTGCGGTCGCGGCACTCGTCGAGGAGGGCCTCGCGCGACTTCACGCGACCCTTCGCCTTGGCGAGGCTCGCGAGCAGATCGAACTCGACGGGCGTGAGCGTGAGCGGTGCGTCCTGCATCAGCGCGGAGCGGGCGTCGAGGTTCACGCGCAGGGTGCCGACGACGAGCTCGGTCGGCGGGGTGTTGGCGGATTTTTCCGCAGCGGCGGTCGCGGCGCTGCGGCGCAGCACGGCGCGGAGGCGCGCGAGGAGTTCGCGCGTAGAAAAAGTTTTCGGCAGGTAATCGTCCGCCCCGACCTCCAGCCCCACGATGCGATCGGTCTCGTCGCCGCGCGCAGTGAGCATCAGCACGGGCACGGCGGACTTGGCGCGGATTTTTTTCAACACCTCGAAGCCGTCGATGCCCGGCAGCATCACATCAAGGATGATCGCGTGCCACGGCTCCTCTGCGGTGGTCGCGCGCTCGACGCCGTCGGGGCCGGTGTGCGCGGCGGTCACGTCGAAGCCGAGCGGTTGCAGGTAGGTCGCGACGAGCCGGCAAAGTTTCCGGTCGTCGTCGATCATCAGGAGGCGCGTGCGGCCTTCGGGGCGGTCGGGCATGGTCATGTTGTGGAAAGAAATTTCGCGCGGCGCAACTGCCGCGGTAGGGCGGGTCTGCGACCCGCCCTTTTGGGATTGATGATGATGGTGACGACCGCCTCCGCCGCCGATCTCACGATCGCTGTGGCGCCGCGATGGAAGGGAGAACTGTTGGCCGTGCCATCGGCCGCACTCGTCAACGACGCGGGCCAGCCGCTGCGCATCACACGCCTCGCCGCGCTTTTCTCCGAGGTGAACTTGCTGCGCGCCGACGGCGGCACGACGCGGCTCGACGGCCAGTTTGGTTGCATCGATCTGGAGAGCGGGCGGCGGAGCTTCACGCTGCGGGGCGTGCCCGAGGGCGATTTCGTGGGACTGCAGTTTCGCGTGGGCGTTCCCGCGACCGCCAACCTCGGCGATCCGGGCCGCTGGCCCGCCGGCCACGCGCTCAACCCGGTCGTCAACGGCCTGCACTGGAGCTGGCAGGGCGGCTATGTCTTCGCCGCAATCGAGGGCCACTACCGCGCTACCGCGGGCGATTCCGCAGAGCGCGGTTTTTCGTTTCACCTCGCAACGGCCGAGCGGCTGATGGCCGTCGGCTTCCGCGCCGAGTGGAAAATCGCCGGCGACACCACCATCGACCTCGCGCTCGATCTCTCGCGCGTGCTCGCCGCGCACCGGCTTGCGCCGGACGATGGCAGTGAGTCCACGCACAGCGGCGAGGGCGACACGCTCGCGCCGCGCCTCGCCACGGCGCTCGAGCGCACGTGGTTCTGGCTCGAAGCGAAGCGGACTTCCAGTAGCCACGAGCGCCAGCGAATGGATGTCTACGCGCCCGTGAATCCCCTCGCTCACGCTCGCAGCTACGACGGCGCGACCCCGCTCGCGTTCACGGTGCCGCCGGGTTTTCCGCAGCCGGCTCTCCCCGCCGACAACCTTCCGACTGCCGCGGGCGTCGCACTCGGCGGCGCGTTGTTCTCCGATGCAAGACTCTCCATGAACGGCGCGCAGTCCTGCGCAAGCTGCCACGCGCCCTGGAAGGCGTTCAGCGACTCGGTCGCGTTGAGCCGCGGTGCCGAGGGGGCGACCGGCAATCGCAACGCGATGCCGCTCTTCAATCTCGCGTGGAGCCCGAGCTACGCGTGGGACGGCAGCCAGCCCCGCATCCGCGACCAGGCCTACGCGGCGTGGGTCAATCCCATCGAGATGCACGCAGACCCTGACACCGTGATCGCGACTCTCGCGCAGGACGCGGCGCTCGTTGCGCGCTTCCGCGCTGCGTTTGGCTCGCTGGCGATCACGGCGGAGCGCGTGACGCTCGCGCTCGAGCAATTTCTCCTTGTGCAAGTCTCCGCCGACTCGCGCTTCGACCGCTCGCTGCGTGGCGAGCTGGAGCTGACCGCCGACGAGAAGCGCGGCTTCGAACTCTTCGCGATGGAGTTCGATCCTGCGCGGGGCCGGCGCGGCGCCGATTGCTTCCACTGCCACGGCGGTGCGCTGTTCACGGACTTTTCGATGAAAAACAACGGCCTCGATCTTGTCGCCGCCGATGCGGGCCGCGCAATCGTCACGGGAAGCGCGACCGATCACGGAAAATTTAAGACCCCCTCGCTGCGCAACGTCGCGTTCACTGCGCCCTACATGCACGACGGCCGCTTCGCGACTCTTGAGGAAGTCGTCGCGCACTACGATCACGGCGCGAAACGCCCGGCCACGCTCGATCCCAATATTGCCAAGCACCCCGATGCCGGGCTCGCCCTCACCGCCGAGGATCAACGCGCGCTCGTGGCATTCCTGCGCGCGCTCACCGATGTGAGTTGGACGACTGTGAATCTGCGCTGAATGGTTTGGGTTTCTGTGAGATCTCCGAAGTGATTTCACACCCTGCGCTTTTTGAGGACCGGCGCCTGGCTTTCCGATCGACCAGTGAGGAAACCGAGGGCGGTCGCGAGGAGTTCCCGGCCAATCGCACCGTTGGCCAGATCGGTCGGCCGTTGCTCCACCGCGGCCTGAATCATGGAGCGCGCGAGATTTTTCAGGACAAACATGGCGAGGTCGTGATCCGCGATACGCAGCTCGGCTTGATGCGTCGCCAGCAGCTCCCGCAGGGCGCGGTGAAAGGAGCGCGGCGGATCGGCCGGCGGTGCGCCGGCTTCGCGTGGCAGGTGGCGCGCGAACACCCGCACGAGCGGTGCTTCCGCCCGATGATGCTCGACCGCGACCGCGATGATCGCGCGCAACGCCGCGGCCAGTGTCGGCGACGGGGTGCGGCACGCCGCCGTCATTTTCGCCATGAGGGTTGCGAGCTGGCGGTCGTGCACGGCGCGCAGCAGCGCAACCTTGTCGGAAAAATATTGGTAGAGCGATCCGACGCTCACGCCGGCCTGATCGGCGATCACGTTGGTCGAGGCGCGGGCGAAACCCCGCGCGGAGAAAACGCGAGCCGCGACCTCGATAATCGCGTTGACCGTGATGCGCGAGCGTTCCTGGCGTGGTTTTCTCCTCGGTGAGAGTGCGACATCCATCGCCGCCACCTTGACGGTCGAACGCGAGTAGTCGAGCGGCCGCGGTGCTGCTACACTCTTGGTCCATGACTCGCCTGAAGTTCAGCCGCCTCGTCCTCTCCGCGCTCCTCGTTATGAGCACGGTCGCCTCGTTCATCCTCGATTGGAAACCCAACCATCTCCTGAACCCCGACTGGCATCCACACGCCCGCTTTCACGGCGGCTTGCTCTTGTTCACGCTAGCCGGAGTGGCGGCCACGGCGCTCTGGCTGTTGTGGCGGCGCTCGCTCGAACCGCTCCTCGGCATCCGCGCCGCCGCCCTGCTGCTGCTGGCCTACTGGACGCCGCTTTTCTATGTAAACTCCCTCGTGCCGGGCTCATCGCTGTGGGCCGGCCCGCGGGGTCAGGAGCCGCGGTGGGGCGACGGGATTGTG
>JANXSC010000024.1 GCA_025352845.1 Opitutaceae bacterium | reverse complement strand
TGCGGGCACGAGGACGTGCCCGCCCACCCACACGAGACCGGCACCGGAAGTCTAAAAGCAAAGGGTGATGGGTATTTATCGTCAGAACACCTCGTAGATTTCCACGAGGGCTTCGCCGGTGGTATTGTTCACGCCGGAAACTTGGACCGTGTAGGTGGCGTCGGCGGGCAGCGTGACGAGCAGGGCGGCGTCGCGGCTGGCGGCTGCCAGCGGAAATGCGCCGACCTGAGTGAAAATTGGAGAAAGCGCGGCGTCCCAATTGTCGTTGCTGCCAACGTTCACGCCTTTGCTGTCGATCACCTTGAGCGTGGGGTCGGCCAGCGGTTGTGGCACGCCGAAGGTGCGCAGCGTCGGGCCGACGGCGCGGATCAGAAGTTGTTTGCTGCCGGTGCCGCCGACGGCGAAGCCCGCGATGAGAATATTTTCGCCGGTGCCGACTTGATTGCGGGCGGAGACGTTGATCAGCCGCGGCGAAAGGCCGCCAGTGGTATCATACGCTTCCACCAAGATTACTCCGGCCCCGATCCCGCTGGCCCGAACCGTGAAAGCACCGGTGAGAGTTTGGCTCAACGCGGCGTCTTTGGAACCGCTCGGAAATCCAAACGCCCCCACCGCGGCAAAGGCGTTGGCGAGTGAACTCGGCCAGTCATCGTTCGTTGCCACCGGAACCGAGCTGCCATCGGCAAAAAGCTCCAACTTCGGATCGGGCATTCCGCTCAGTCCAAACGCGCCGAGCGCCGGTCCGGCCGCCCGGATGAGAATATTCTTTGCGCCACCGCCCACGACCGCGCCGAGGGTGAGCGTCTGTCCGAGGCCCATCGTCGCGCGCACGGAAAGATTCGAGAGAGCGCTGGCCGAGGTGGCGCTGACTCTGGCCGGCGTGCTCGTGATTGATCCGCCGGCATTTGAAACGATGGTCGCATAGCTGCCGAAGCTCGACTGCGAGGTGACGTTGAGCAGCAACGTGGATTTGGTGGCGCCCTGGATGGGCGCGCCATCTTTCAACCATTGATACCACATCGCTCCGCCCCCGCTGGCGGAAACCGAGAGCGTGATGGTGCCGCCGAACACAATGCTCTGCCCGCTGGGCTGAGCGGCCACGATCGGCACGGGTGGGGGTGTCGTGGGTTTGGCGAGTGCGACCGGAACGCTCGCGTGCCAGCTGCTCGCGAGATTGTGGTCGGGATTCGCGGTCGGATTGTTGAGCACGAGGCTGGAGCCGTTGCCATCCGCCTCTGCCGGCCACGGGAAGGAATCGCGGTAAGTGAATTGCCTGATGATGGCGCCGGTCGCGGCGCGAACGATCAGCTGCTCGCCGCCGTTGGAAAGATTGCCCGCAAAGGTGCCGGCCACCACGGGCTGGGCGCCCGGTTGGAGGCGGGAGGCGAAGGCCGCTGGATTCTCGACTACCACGACGCGGCCGCCCGGCGGCAGGAAGCGCGAGCCGGGAGTCGCGGTGTTGAAATCGAACGTGACGGCGTCTTCCAGTTTCACGCCGCTGAGATCGACGGCCTGGTTCGGGGAAATGTTCATCAGCTCGATGAACTCGAAATCGTTGTCCTTGTTGAATCCGAGCGCCAGTTCGGCGGGCGTGGGGTCCGGTGGATGATAGTGGAGTTCGCTGACGACGAGGTTTTCCGCACTGGCCGCCGTGGCTTCGAGAACGAAAGTGGCCTCGGTCAGCGGGGACCACGTGGTGTCGTTTTTGATCCGCGTGCGCACCGTGTGAGCCCCTTGGTTCGCCAGCGTGAGACTGGGACCGGGTCCCGAGGCCGTGTAGCCGACGATGCGGAGATCGAAGCGCAGATCGGAGAAATCGTTTCTCGGATAGGCGTTCGTCGGATTGGGTGGGAAAGAATAAATCGCCTGATGGACTTCCACCGCGAGCGTATTGACGCCGTCTTTCAATTTTGCCCGATCGAAGGGCACCTGGACGAACATCGTCTCGATGGGCGTGTAGTTGCTACCGGGATCGATTGGGCCGAGCGCTTCCTGGCCGTAGGTCGCGGGCGTGGGCGCGAGCGGATAGTTGAAGCGCGCGACCTCGACGCCGTTCAGGTAAATCACCGCGCCGTCGTCGGCGATGATTTCAAATTGCGCGCTCGTCAGGCTGGTGGTGTCCGAGGCGTTGAACGTCGTGCGGAAATACGCGGCACCGGGCTCGGCATCGAACGCGGTGTAGTTGGGCGCGACGGGCGAGACATTCGTGGCCAAGCCCGAGGTCTCGCCGTAGCCGAGCGGAGCGAGGCCGCTGCTCCACGCGCTGTCCGCATACGCTTCGGCGGTCCACGACGCGCCGTTGGCATCGTTGGCCGGGGCAGCGGCGGGCAGCAGCCATTTCCAAGTCTGCCCGCTGGGCAGAATCGTGGACGCCGTCACCGTGCTGGCGTTAGCAATCAACGCACTGCCGTCGAGGGTGCCGCCCACCTGCCGCGGGTCTGCGCCGTCGATCGTGTAGTAGGTGGTGCCGCCGGCGGGATTGGGGTTGTGGATGCGGAATTGGTAGCCGATGGGGACATTGCCGCCGTGCAGCGCGACAGCCGTGGCCGCGTTGATCAATTCGGTGGGCTTGAGGCGGTCGGCCAGCGTCGTGGCGTTGATGGGTTGCCCGGCGCCGTCCATCCAGTCGAGCCGCTCGGCGAGCCACGACTTCAGGGCGTTCACTTCCTGCCGCCATGTGGTGCGATTCGCCTGACCGGTCTGCGCGCTCGTCTGGGTGTTGGCGCCGAGGAAGGGATACTTGCGGTAGTGGCGCGCGGCGGGCACCTGCACGGCCATGGTGGCGGGCGTCGCGGCGTTGACGATGTCGGCGCTGCTGCCCTCGGTGAGCTGGCGGTAAACGGCCTCGATGCGATTGAAGAGCGTGTCGCGGGCAAAGTGCGAGCGGCGCAACGCCGTCCAACGATTCCAGTAGCGATCGTTGAACTCCGGGTCTTCGTGGAGCCGCGTGAAGTAGGTGTAGTTCGCGCCGACGGTCCACCACTTCATGCCGAAGCTGGCGTTGGAGCTGGCGTAGTTCGCATTGCCGAGACTGCGGTCGATGTCCCAGAGCGGAAACGCCTTCAGCAGACCATTGCGATCCTTGGAGAAGTAGGAGCTGAACGTGTAGGCATCGACCTCCTTGCAGAGTTCGATCCAGAGCGTCTTGTCGATGAAGCTGCGCTCATCGAGCCAGCGGCCGTAGTAGTTGGGGCTCGCGGGGACGTTGAAGTCGGGCGCGGCGAGCGCGGACGTCATGCGATTGAGCCAGCCGATGAGGGCGCTGGCCTGCGTCGCGGTCACGGGTTCGGGATCGAAGATGTCATAGTCGCGGTTCGAGCCGGGGATCGCGGGGTTCGAGGCGGCGTTGATTTTATAGCCGTAGGGCATCTTGTCGTTTTTGAAAATGAACCCGCCGTTGATGAGTGCGGGATCGCTCATGCTGTCGTTGAGCTTGGCGACGTTGACGCGCTCCTTGCCGCGCGAGACTTTCTCCATGAGCAGATAAACGCCGCGGTAGTCGCCGTAGTCCACCGTGCCGTTGCCCTGGTTGAAAAAGACCTCGACGAAACGGCAACGTATGCCGGCACCGGGACCGTTGGCGTCGAGCATCGCCTGCTGCATGAGATAATTTCGCATGAGCGATTTGTCGATGATCAGGTTCGTGAGCACCCAATCGCTGTGGCTCGGCATCCCGAGGAGCGGCTCGTTGTGATCGGTGTCGTCGTCCTCCTTCCAAAACTCCAGCGCGTAGGGCCGCTCGGCCTGGCCGGACGAGCTTTCGCCGCGCACGTGCGTGCCGGCGCGCAGCACTTGATCGGGGGCGTTGGCGAAACTCGCGCGATTCGTGCCGGGCTTCACGTCATACACCGCCGCCTGCGTGAAACGATACGGGCGCAGCCCGCCGGGATTCGTGAGCCCGTCCACATTGCGCAGATAACTGTCGAGCACGATGACGGGCAGGTTGCTGCTGAAGGGCTGGCCCGAGCCATTGTAGTTCGTCGCGATGTTGACGAGCGTGGTGGCGTTGGTGTCGGCCGCGTTGGAGAGCCAGATGAACGAGCGGTTGCCGGTTTTCGATGGCAGGAAACCCGGCGCAAAGACCTTCGCCTTGACGCAGGCACCGGCCGCGATGGCGAGCGGCCCGGTGTAGAGCGGCGAGGTCTCGGTGGGCTCCGCGGTGTTCAGCGTGTAGCGAATTTCCGCGCCGGCCGGTGTATCGGGCCGAAGTTGCATGCCCAGCGAGACGGGCGCGGTGATCACGGCGCTGGGTAAATCCGTGAGCGGCGTGAAATCTCCTCTGAAGAAAACCGGCGCGGGTGCGCGGCGGCCCGGTGCGTGGCGACCGGTGTTGGTCGCGCCCGGCGTCGCCACTTCCAAATATCCCGCTACCTGAGCCGAGCCCAAGCCGCCAAAGGAAACATCCTGCTGCTGCGGACCGTAGGTGAGCGTGTGCGCGACCGTGGTGCCGTCGGCTTGGAGCAGCGTCAGCGTGCCGCCTTCCTTGGCCAGCGTGAAGTTTGCGTGCGGCCGGACGTTGGTGAACCGATTCTTGCCCGAGGCGAATATGATCTGATGCCCAAACGCCGGAATCGTGAGCGCAGGCAGCATGTAGCTCGCCGGCGGTGGCGTCGTGCCCGGCGCGGGGATGGGTGCGCCGGAGTAGTTGAGGCGCCACCCGGAAATGTTCACCGCCGCCGCGGTCCCGTTGTAGAGATCGATCCAGTCCGGCCGGTCGAGGTCTTCGTCTTCGAGGCCGGAGGCGTTGTCCGCCATGATTTCCTCAATCACCACGCCGCTCGTCGCGACGGGCACCACGGGCGTCGTGATCGTGGTGATGGCAAGATCGTCGATGAACACATCCTGCATCAACCCGCCGGTGGCGGCGTTCAGCGCAAAGTTGCAGCCCACCGTCGGGATGAATCCGGGCGTGGGCAGGCGCGTGAAGATCGCGATGCCGTCGTAGGTGAGGTCGAGGCCGTTCAGCGCGTCCCAGTGCAGCGTGACCGCGCGCCACGTTTGATCATACGTGAAATCGCGGTTGGGGAAATTAGTGGCGAGGTAGTTGCCCACGCTGTTGGCGTCCGCGAAGACCTCGATGCTCCGCGGATCGGTCGTGGCGTTTTGGTAGGTGTCGAAATTCACGACGAGCCCGTAGGC
>JANXSC010000016.1 GCA_025352845.1 Opitutaceae bacterium | reverse complement strand
CACTCCGGCTGGGGCTCCGCCCACGCCTGCTCGATCTGTTTCACCAACTCTTCTCCCAGCGGCGGAAATTTACGGGCCATCACTTACCGCACCCGCTTCCCACTCTTCTGTAAAGTCTATTAGCTAGAGGACGTTGGTATCAGACGGCGCAAGCTGAAGCCCGCCAACAATCCCGCGGCGAACAAGGCCGATTCGGGCGAGGAGTAACGTGGCCTGGTTTCAAACGGTTGGCACCGGCCCCGCGCAACCCACCTCACGCCACCCCATACATCTCGACTATCGTGTGGCGCACCGCATCGGCGGCTGCTTCCCCGAGCGAATCGAGCTTCCTGACCAACCGGACTTTCGCAACGGTGCGGATTTGATCGACGGCCACTTCCGCCGGCTTGCCCGCACAACGAACCGGAATCCGGGAACGCCACGTCGCATGCAGCTTGGTCGTCAGCGGGCAGACAACGATGGTATCGAGGTGATCGTTCATCGCATCCTGACTTACGACGACCACCGGTCGTGTCTTTTTCATCTCGGCACCAACCGTGGGATCGAGGTTCGCGAGGTAGATGCCGTAGCGCACCGGCGTCACCGCTCGACCTCCAGTCCGTCGGCCACCGTCGCATCCATATCGGAGAAATCGTCGTGCTTCGCCGCCGCCATCGCCTTGAAGGTGTCCGTCCAATCCAGACGCTTGTCTTTGCTCGGGGCCAGAAGGATTCCGCCTTCCGTGCTGCGCGCGGAAACCGTTTCACCGATGCGATGCCGTGCCAGCAGCCCCTTGGGCAAGCGGACGCCACGGGAATTTCCGATTTGAACGACCTTCAGGGTGAGCGTTTCCGCGGGCATGGTGCCTACCGTAATTACAGCCTTCCGTTCGGCAAGCCGCAAGAAGTCGCTCGTTCAAGATGGGTGTATCTGAGTTTCTTGCAGTTTCAATATGACAAGAGTGCCCCGAGTGCTGCGGGCCTCTGCGGGGCGGGGTTTATCCCCGCCGTGACTTGGCGGGCATAAAGCCCGCCACACAACTCGCAAGAAATTGAGATGCACCAGCTTCAAACCCCTAGCTCGCCCTGTGCCTGCGGTGGTGCCACGGGCTTCACGCCGAGAAACGTGTCGTAGCGCTCCAGCCAGTCGTTCAGTTTTTCTGCGTAGTAATCGGCGTCGTAGGGCGCAGTCGCTGGATCGTGCAGCGCGAGTGGCCGGGCGCGCTGCCAGTCGCTGGTTTTGCCCTTCGTTTTCGGCGTGATGTAGTAGCTCACGCGCTCTCCCATGCGCGGGCGCGGCGACATCTGCAACGCCACCTCCGCCGAGGCCCGCCGCGGTTTGCCGCCCTCGGCGATCAGTTTTTCGTAGGCGTCGGGGTTTTGGTTGAGCGTCTCGCTCTTCGCCAGCTCTGCGACCGGCACTTCGCGAACGGCGAGCCGTTTCCGATAGTCCTCCAGCATCGGCACCGGAGACTCCGGCGATGCGCCGACGAGGAAATTGATGAGCCGGGCGCTCAGTTTTTTCAGATACGGCTCGATCCCGCGCGAGCGCAGCGCGCTGCCGCGGAGCGTCACCTTTTTCCCGTCGTAGAGCGCGTAGTTTTTCGCCTTGTAGCACCACATCGCGGCGTAGCGGCCGTCGTGCTCAAGCTCGATGCCGGCGGGCAAGATTGGTGCGACGAGCGCGAGCAGCGCATCGGGCTCACCAAAATATTTCTCTGACGAAAGATAAATCCCGTCCGTGTCCGCCTCGAGAATCGTGCAGCCGTGCTTCGCGAACTCGTCGATGAGCTGCTGCAACAGCTCGCGACCGCGACGCGTGACCTCGGCAGCCAGTTCGCCGTCGCCGAAACGCGCGCCGGAAAACCCGAGATAGCCGTAGAACGAATTGATCAGGATCTTGAAGTTCGTCTGACGCGCCTGCGCCTCGGCGCGCTCCTCTTCGCCGGGCGCCTGCTTGGCGAGCAGTTTGTATTTCAGGCGATACTCGCGGAGCCGGCGGAGCAGCGGGATGAAGACCCCGAGCGTGTCGTTCTTCGGATTGCGACCGATGTAAAGCAGCAGGCTCGGGTAGAGCGACGCCACGTCGAAATGCAGCACGTGCTTGAACACACCCTCCTGAAAGCTCCGCGTGTAGCCACCTTCGAAGGGTTTCACCTCCGGCGGCGAGGGCACCGCCTGCCGCGCGTGGTAATACTCCTCAAGAAAAAGCAGATCGATTTTCGAGGTCGCGCCGCGGAGCGTCGCCTCCTGCAGCAGCGTGGGAAAGGTCCGCGCTTGCTCGAAATACGTCGGCAGCAATTGATCCGCGAGGCCCTGCGTCTCGCGCAAGTCGTCCTCGAGGTAGGAGCAAAACCGCGCGCGGTCGGCGGCGAACACGTGCTGGATTTCATCGCCGCGCAGGTAGGTGCGCTCGCTGTCCTCGTCGGTGATGCCGAAGTAAATCGCAGCCTCCTTCAGCCCATACGACGTCATCTCGCGCGTCGTGATGTCGAATATCTGCACGAGCAAATAGGTGTCGACGACCGCGCGTCCCGGCAGATCGCAGCGCGTGAAATCGATCCAGCGCTCGGCGACCTTCAGCTTGCTGCTGCGAAACGCCGCCTTCTGCCCATAGCGACCCCATGCGCACGGCAGCTTGTGGCGCTTGCTGCGCTGGCGGAGGTAATCGAGGTCAAACTTGAAAAGATTGTGCCCCTCGATGACATCGGGATCGCTCTCGGCGAGCGCAGTGCCGAACTCCTGTAGAAGTTTTTTCTCCGCCGCATCGGTCGCTTCGTCGAGCACGAGGAGGCGATTCTTCCCGCCGCTGCGCAGCCCGATCGCCAGCACGCGATCGTCGGGTCGCGCGGCGTCGGGAAATCCACCGGCGGGCGAGGCGACCTCGATGTCGAGCTGGCAGCGGCGCAACTGCCCGAAGGTCATCTCGCGGTAGAGCCGCTCGCGGCGCTGCAGCAAAAACTGGCTCTCCAGCGGCCGCAACGCATCGGCACTCACGCCGTCACGCTCGCCGCGCACATACGCGGTGAAGGCCTCCAGTGTCTCCGCATGCGCCAGCTGGTGAAACGGCCCCTCGCCCTTCAAGGTCTCGATCTGCCAGCCCGCCGGCAGCGGAGTGGACGGCGCGGCGTTCAACCAGGCGAACGGCCGCAACGTTTCGAGGCGTTCCTCGCGCCCGCCGCTTTCCGTGGCGACCGTCGTGAAGACACGGCCAACCTCATCCACCCACACGCCGCAGAGCGAACCGGCCATGATGCGAGTGGGTTAGCCCGAAATGAGCCGACCTTGGCGTCAGAACGGCCGCACGTAGACCATCACAATTGCGATCAGAATCAAAGTGAGTGCCGCGAATGCGAGCCCCCCGCGCAATTGCGGCCGACGATATACGATCCCGCCCAACGCCATCAGGCCGAGCCAGCACACGAGTTTCACGATGAGCCAGGCAGGAAACGCTCCGGCCAGTAACTTGGCTTGCAGACCGAAGCCGCTGACGAGCACCAGCAGCCCGGCGATGCCGGTGATCATAAGAGTTTTTTTCCGGTTCTCCGGCAGCGGATTCGCAAACGCCATGAACGTATGCGCGGTCAGCACGAACAGAGAAAAAACATGGAGGATATGATAGTAAACTGGGTTCATGGGAAAAAAAGTGACACCCCGCCTGTGCCGTATGCCCAAAGGCTCAGGACCTTTTTAGGTTAAGGTGGGCGCCTCCTCCGCAGCGTCTGCTTTCCGATTTACGGCCTAGCATCTTCCGCGACGGTTTTGGCTCCCGTAATAATTCTAAGGC
>JANXSC010000644.1 GCA_025352845.1 Opitutaceae bacterium | reverse complement strand
CGCGATTTTCGAGCAAACGGTGGTGAGGGAATTCGGTTATCATCCGTTTCCATCACCGGCCGCCAATTCCTCCGGCGTTTACATGAATCCCGACGGCATGCGACTCGGGGCCTGCCAGTATTGCGGACACTGCGACCGCTTCGTGTGCGAAGCCAACGCCAAGGGCACGCCTGACCTGCTGCTCTTTCCGTGGTTGGCCCGGCAGCCGCGTTTCGAACTGCGGAAGCACAGCCAGGTGCTGGCCGTCGACCACGATCCCGTGGCCGGGCGCGCGCGCGGCGTTCGCTACCTCGACCTCACTTCGGGGGAGGAATATTTCCAGCCGGCCGACGCCGTCGTGCTCGCGGGTTTCACGATGACCAACACGCGGCTGCTTCTGGCGGGCGGAATCGGGCGCGCCTACGATCCGGCTACCGGCACGGGTGTGGTCGGCCGTAACTTCTGTTACCAGGCCAACACCGGTCTCGCGGTCTTCATGCCCGGACGCTGGATCAACCCGTTTCTCTCGGCGGGCTGCACCGGCACGATCATCGACGAGTTCAACGACGATAATTTCGAACACGCCGGCTTGGGTTTCCTCGGGGGCGGATACATCGGCGTCAATGTCGGCTCGGGCCGGCCCATCAACACGCGCCGTCTGCCGCCCGGCACACCGCGCTGGGGATCCGCCTGGAAACGCGCGAACGCCGACTGGTATGCGCACACCTTCGCCGTCGGCGTGCAAGGCAGTTGCTACCCGCATCGGGAAAATTACCTCGATCTCGATCCCGATTACACGGACGCGTTTGGCCAGCCGTTGCTCAGGATGAATTTCGATTTTCGCGAGAATGAGCGGAAGCTCTCCGCCTATTGCACGGCGCAGGCGGAACGCATCGCGCGGGCCATGGGCGCGACCGTGGTCGGTCCGGCCGTGCCGCGCTCGGCCCCTTTTGATGTCCGGATCTATCAGGGTTCGCACATCACCGGCGGCACACCGATGGGTGCGGATCCGGCGACCAGCGTGGTCTCCCCGCGATTGCAGCACTGGGATGCGGAGAACCTGTTTGTCGCCGGAGCCTCGGTTTTTGGACACAATTCCGGCCACAACCCCACGGGTCCCGTATCGGCTCTGGCCCTCCGGCTCGGGGATGATCTGGTGCGGTATCTGGATAAGCCCGGACGACTCTCATGAGGACGACCGCCACCACACTGTTCCTGCTTTGTTGCGGCACGGGCGCTCTCCGGCTGTTCGGCGCGAAGGCAGTGGGAAAAACGGGTGATGCGGAAAATGGGTCGGTGGTGTTCAACCAATGCGTGGTCTGTCACAGTGAACGTGTCGCCGATGTGCCGAATCCCGGTCCGGACCTGCGGGGCATCGTCGGGCGGGCGGCCGGTAGTGTGCCCGGTTACCGCTATAGCCGGGCCTTGCGTAACGCGCAGCGCTCGTGGACGGACTTCACGCTCGATGCGTTCATCGCCGATCCTCAGGCGGCGGTGCCGGGCAACACCATGGCTTTTCCCGGGATTGCCGATGAAACCCAGCGTCGTGATCTGATCGCCCACCTCAGAACCCTCAAATGAAACCGCCGATGAACCGCAAAGAGTTTTTGACCGCGCTGGGCGCCGGCAGTGTGACGTTGGGCACGCTCAAGGCTGCCACTGATTCCAAATCGATCGCGGTCCCATCGACGAACTCGCCGGCCCCGCTCGATCGGTTGCTCAATCTCGACGACGTCGAGGCGTTGGCGCGGACGATGATGCCGCCTTCGGTTTACGAATACGTGGCCAGCGGCGCGGCGGATGAGATCACGCTGAGGTGGAACCGCGAAAAATACCGCGAAATCCGGTTGCAGCAGCAGGTGCTCCGGGATCTTTCCGGGCTGGATTGCTCGACGACGCTCTTGGGCCAGAAGATGAACACGCCGATACTCCTTGCGCCGACCGCCGCTCACAGGCTGTCGCATCCCGAGGGCGAACTGGCCACCGCCCGCGGGGCGGGTGCGTTCGGGGCGACCATGGTCCTGAGTTCCGGATCGAATACGGGCATCGAGGATGTGATGGCGGTCGCTTCGCATCCGGTGTGGTTCCAGCTCTATGTCTTCAAAGACCGCGGCCTCTGCCGGGCGTTGATCGAACGCGTCCAGAATGCCGGCACAAAAGCGATCTGCGTCACCGTCGACAGTCCGCTCGACGGGGCACGCAACCGACAGATGCGAACGCCGTTCACGCTGCCGCCGGGCTTGGGTTATCCCCATTACGTGGGCATCACGGAACCCGGGTCGGTGCAGACCGTCGACCTCGTGCTCCCCGCGAACCTGATGTGGCGGGACATCGAATGGATGCGTTCCTTCATGAAAGTGCCGATGCTCCTCAAGGGGGTCATGAACCCGGACGATGCAGACACCGGGATCAAGGCCGGTGCCGAGGGTATCATCGTCTCCAACCACGGTGGCCGGTGCCTGGACACCCAGCCGGCCACGATCGAGGCGCTGCCGCGCGTGGTCGACGCCGTGGCCGGCCGGGTGCCGGTGATTGTGGATGGTGGCATACGACGTGGCACCGACGTGGTCAAGGCCATCGCTTTGGGCGCCGCCGCAGTGCAAATCGGCCGGCCTTATGTCTACGGCTTGGCTTCGCGGGGCGCCGAAGGCGTGACCCACGTGCTCAAGATTCTCCGGCAGGAGCTACTCATGGCGATGTCCCTGCTCGGTTGTCCCACCATCGCGTCGATCAACCGTTCGGTCCTCTGGAAATGACCGCGTCCCCTTCGTCAGGCACCGACAAGGACAACGGGCGGCCCCCGGGCGGTTTGCGGCGGACCGTCCTGCTGTTTGTTGTCGCGATCATGCCGGTCTCGGCCTTTGCCGCCGAAACGGCCGGAGCCCCGCTGCGTGGTCTGGGGATGATCGACTGGCTGGTGCTCGTGGGCGTCGCTGCGTCCCTCGTCGGGATCGGAGCCTACTACTCCCTCCGGCAGAAGACGGCGGAGGATTATTTCATGGCGGACCGCAACATGTCCCCGTTCCTCGTCGGGATTTCCTTCTATGCCACGATTTGCAGCACGCTGACCTACCTCGGACTGCCGGGGAAGGTCGTGCAGAACGGACCGATCTACCTTATTGCCACGCTCGTCGCGTTTCCGATCGTTTATCTGGCCGTGGGTTATCTGGTGATTCCGTTCATCATGCGCCTGAAGGTCACGAGTGCCTACGAATTGTTGGAGGAGCGTCCTGGACTGCCGGTGCGGGTGGCAACCTCGGCGGCGTTCCTGATGACGCGGTTCGTGTGGATGGGGCTGATGCTCTACACCACGTCGTTGATCCTAGTGACGGTGATGGGGTGGGACACCGCCTGGAGTCCGCTGATCTCGATCATCACCGGCGTGATCACCACTTTCGACCAACCCTAAAAATATGAAAAAAATACGTTTCGGTATCACCGGTTCCGGCTACATGGGGCGCACCCACGCCGAGGCCATCAAGACTCTCGGCTCATCGGCTGAGCTCGTCGCCATCTGGGGCGGCACCCGTGCCGTCGGCCTGGCCGATCGCTGCGGTTGCGCCTGTGAGCCTACCTTGGAGGGATTGATGAAGCGCAAGGACATTGACGCCGTCGTCATCACCACGCCACACCCGTGCCACGTAAAGGAAGTCATGCTGGCCTTGGAAGGCGGCAAGCACGCGCTGATCGAGAAACCCATGGCCACGAAGGTGGAGGATTGCGACCTAATGCTCGCGACTGCCGCCAAGCACGGCTTGGTCACCGCAGTGGCCCACAACCTGCGCTTCCGCATAAACCTGCCGAAAGTCCGTGAGCTGATCCAATCCGGCGCGATCGGGAGCATCCAGAGCATGCACTTCTCGATGATCCGGCAGTTGGCGAATGTGGGTAATTTCGGCGGCAACAAGACCGGCTGGGTAAACCAACCGGAGACCATCGGCTTTGTCATCGATGGGTTGCCGCACGGGGTCGATGCCATCCGCTGGGCGACCGGGGCCGAGGTCAAGCGCGTGGCGGGCTTCAGCCGCACCTTCACGCCGGATCGCCCGATCGAAGACACGACGGTCGGCATCATGGAATTCAGTAACGGCGCTGTCTGCTCGGTGCATACGACGATTGCCTCGCACGGATTTTTCCCCGGAGAGATGGCCCGCCTGACGATCCACGGGAGCAGCGGCAGTCTCGACATGGACGGATTCGGCGATCTGCACATGACGGACCGTGGCCAGGGCTGGCGCCTGATCTCGACCCAACCCCCGGTGATGGCCGACGATCCCGAGTCAGCCTACAAGATCGGGCGCATGAAGGCGTTCATCGATCAGATCCAGTCCTTCATCGACGGTCTCAATGGCAAGCCGTCCGAAATCGCCACGGGAGCCGACGGTCGCGCCGGCCTGGCCGCCTGCCTGGCCATGCTCACGTCCAGCCAGTCGGGCCGCGTGGTGGAACTGCGTTGATCGGGCCGATGAATCCAATGAAACCTGCCATCAAGATACTTCTGCAAAAGGACGTGTCCTATCACCCCGGCAGCGCGGAAATGGCCGCCTTTCGGGAAGCTTATCCGGGCGTCGAGATCGTCGAGGCGTTTGGCAACGACGCCGTCACCGAGCCGGACCTGGGCGACGTCTCCATCCTGGTTACCGATCAGCGGGTTCCCAAGGACCTGCGGGCGTGCCCCCGGCTGAAGTGGATCCAGCTCGTCTCGGCCGGTGCCAACCAGGTGACCAACACGGCGATTGCCGACAGTGACATAATGGTGACCACCGCCAGCGGACTTCACGGCGTGCCGATCGCGCAGTTTGTCACGGGCAACCTGCTCATGCTGGTCCACTGCATGCCGCAACTGGGCGAGATCCAACGGTCGCGCCATTGGCCTGTTTCCCGCTGGGAATACCGGGGTTCTCTGCTGCGCGGGAAGACGGTGGGTGTGCTCGGTTACGGCAGCATCGGCCGGGAGTGCGCGCGGCAACTCCAAGCCTTGGGCATGCGCATCGTCGCCCTCGACCCGGGTCCCCGGCGCGATGACGGCTACAATTTCTGGCCCGGCACGGGAGATGCGGCAGGCTCGCTCCCGGAGCGCTGGTTCCAGCCGGCGGAGCTGGCCGGAATGATGCGCGAGTGCGACGTGCTGGTCGTGGCCGCGCCCTACACGCCGCACACAGCGGGCATGATCGGCCGGGCCGAGCTGGGCCTGATGAAGCCGGGCGGGCGGGTGATCATTATCTCACGCGGCGGCATCGTGCAGGAACGCGCCCTGGCCGATGCGCTGATCGGCGGGCAGCTCGGCGGCGCCGCCGTGGACTGCTTCGAACAGGAACCGCCGGCGCCCGGGCACTTTTTCTACGACACCCCCAACCTGATCATGACGCCGCACATGGCGGGAGCGTTCGAGGGCTTTTGGCCGGCGATGATGAATCTCTTCGCCGAGAATCTCCGTCGGTTCCACGACGGCCGGCCCCTGCTCAATCAGACCGACAAGCGGCTCGGTTACTGAGCGCCTAGATCATGACTACGCCGAAAGCCACCGGTCATCAGGTATCCTCGAGCATGCCGCTGTCAGCCGCGGCGTGGATCGCTGTCGCGATGCTCTGGCTGGCGGGAGGTTCCAACTATCTCACGCGCACCATGCTGACCACGATGCGCAGTTCGATTCTCGAGGAGATTCCCATGAGCGACGCGCAGTTCGGGCTGCTCACGTCCGGGTTTCTCTGGGTCTATGCCTTCGCCAGTCCCTTCGCCGGGTTTTTCGCCGACCGTTTCAGCCGCCGGCTCGTGGTGATCATCAGTCTGTTCGCGTGGTCGGCTATCACGTGGCTTACCGCCTACGTGCAAACCTTCGAGCAGTTCCTCGCATTGCGGATCCTGCTGGGCCTGAGCCAAGCGTGCTACATTCCTGCCGCAGTCGCGCTGATCGTCGATTATCACCGCGGTCCGACCCGCTCCTTGGCAACGGGCCTGCATGCGACCGGCCTGATCGGCGGCTCGGCAATCGGGGGCTTGGGCGGGTGGCTGGCGGCGGAGTCCGGTTGGAGCCACGCCTACCTCGTCATCGGCCTGCCTAACCTGGCGCTCGGCGTGCTGCTCTATTTCACGTTGCGCGATCCACCGCGTGAGGGTTCGGGCGGAGCGACGGAGCCGGTCCGATTGGGCGGAGCGTTGCGCAGCCTCGGGCGCCCGGGAGCATTCTACGCCATGATGGCCTGCGTGGGGGTGCAGGGCGCGGTCAGTTGGACGATCATTGGTTGGATGCCCACGCAGATGCGGGAGCAGTTCAACATGGGGCAGGGCGCTGCGGGATTTTCCGCCCTCGGGTTTCTTTATTCCGCGCAGTTCGTCGGTCTCCTGGCTGGCGGCTACTGGACGGATCGCATGAGCCTGAGGAATCCGCGCGCCCGAATCTTCATTCCCGCCGCCGCCATCGTGTGCGCAGCTCCGGCCTTCTGGCTGACAGGTTGGTCGCAACAGCTCGGCTTCACTTTGGCGAGCCTGAGCCTTTGGGGTCTGGCGATGGGTTTCCTGGGTGCGAACATGATGCCGATCACCTGCCTGATGGTCGACCCGCGCTATCGGGCTACCGCCATGGGCGTGTTGAACCTGTTTGCCGCCGTCAGCGGAGGGCTCGCCGTCTACGGGGTCGGGGCCCTGCGCGATGCGCACATCGGCTTCAGTCTTATCCTGACCACCGCAGGGTTTGGCGCCGTCCTGTGCGGCCTTTTGCTGTGGGCGGTCAACTGCATCGTCCGGAAACAAGACGCCGCGACGGATCACGCCTGAATGCCGCAACCCGACCCCTCCTTTATGCCTAAAATCGATTTGTCCGTCTGGAAAGAACTCGCTCTGCCGCCGCTTCCGCGTGCGGGTTGTGCCGTCGGTGTCGTCGGTGGCGAGCTGGTAGTGGCCGGCGGCACCTACTGGCGCGAGGGGCGAAAATTCTGGAGCGAGCGGGTGGACGCCTTCGATCCTGTGGCCAATCAATGGACGGCCCGGGCATCGCTGCCCCGGCCGCACGGCGACGTCGCGGCGCTGGCTCATGCCGGGGCGTTATATGTGTTCGGAGGAGGGGCGGAGGGTGCCGCCACGTCCGACGTGTGGACCCTGCGCGACAACAGTTGGACGGCACCGGCCAATCTCGCGCTGCCCGCGCCCCGGCGATCGTCGGGCGTGGCCGTGGTCGACGGGACATTCTACCTCCTCGGCGGACTGAGCGGCACCGGCAGCGAGTTCTCCCTTGCCACGTCGACGGTGTGGGCCGCCAAGCCCGACGGTCGCTGGGAACCTCGGGCGCCGATACCGGGACCGGCCCGGTTCAACCTCTCGGTCGGGGTGGTGGGCGAGCGCATCATCGTGGCCGGCGGATGTGCCGAGGAACACGGTGCGATCAGGAACCTCGACGAAATTATCGCTTATGATCCGTCCACTGATGCCTGGACCGTGCTGGGCCGCTTGCCCTTTGCCAACCGCGCCGGTTGCGGGCTGGCCGATGCTAGCGGGCTGCTGATCTTTGGAGGTTACACGGACAAATTTGAGACCGGCATCCTCCGCTATGATGTCCAGAGCGGAACAGCAGAAACCGTCGGCCGTTTGCCCACGGGCTTGGCGGGCGCGTATTTTCTGCGGGTCGGTTCACAGATTCTCGGCGTGACTGGCGAGAATGGAATAAAAATGCGTTTTCCCGGGATGCTCGGCACCGCGTGATTCTGGGCCATCCACCATGCCTCTTTAATCCTGATCAACCGCCAACCTCCTTCGTTTTCCATGAAAATCACCGCAATCAAGACCTACCTTCTGAAGCATCCCATGTCGCGCCCCACCGGTCCGGCGAATTTTTATTATCGGGTCCGCACCACACTGATCATCAAGATCGAGACGGATGAAGGCGTAGCAGGCTGGGGCGAGGCCGTGGCGTTTACCGGCGTGCGCGAGCTGATCGAGCAGCAATACGCCCCCATCCTGATCGGACGCGACCCGCTGACGCACCGGTCGTTGTGGCGCGAGTTGTGGGGGCAGAATTTTGGCAATGGCATGGCGTTGGGCGGGGTCGACATCGCGCTCGACGATCTGCGCGGCAAGGCGTTGAAACTGCCGGTGGCCGAACTCTACGGCGGTCGGTTGCGCGAGCGCGTGCCCGCCTACGCCTCCGCGATGAATTACATCGAGGGAAAAGATCCTGCGGAGTATTACCCGCGCGAGGCGACGGAGCTGGTCGCCCGTGGATTCCGCGCGATGAAAATGCGGATTGGCGGGCAAGCCATCAAAGACGACCTGCGCGCCATCAAGGCCGTGCGTCAGGCGGTCGGGCCGGACGTCAAACTGATGGCCGATGGCAATGGCGCGTATTCGCTGGGCACCGCCATTAAAATGGGGCGCGAGTTGGAGCAGCAGGATTTCTACTGGTTCGAGGAGCCGCTGCCTCAGAGTTCACCGGGCTACGCGGGCTACGAGGTGCTGACGAGCAAACTCGATATCCCGATCGCCGCGTGTGAAGGACTCACTTGCCGCGCCCAGTTCAAGGAAGCCATCTCGCGGCGGGCGATGGCGATCGTGCAGCCTGACGTCTGCATCGCGGGCGGCATCGGCGAATGTCTCTTCGTGGCCGAAATGGCGCGGCTATGGGGCATCCAATGCATGCCCCACTGCTGGGCGGGCGGCCTGGTGATCGCGGCCTCGGTGCATTTTCTTTCACTGTTGCCCGATGCCTCGTGGGGGCGCACCACGGAAACCCCGATGCTGGAACTCGACCACGTGGAAAATCCATTTCGTGAGCAACTCTTCACGCGCTCGATCGAAATCAAGGACGGCTTTGCCACCGTGCCCAAGGTTCCCGGACTGGGAGTCGAGGTCGATGAAGAGCGATTGAATTACTACGCGGCCGACGGGCGCTGATTCCAGCCGCTGCGCCACGCCTCCTTTTTCCTCATGATCCTCGATACTCTCGCCAACCATGCCCAGTATTCTGGCATCTCGCCGCGCTTTGCGCGCGCTTTTGCCTTTCTCCAGCAGCTGCCCGCTGACGCCTCCATCGGCCGCCATGAAATCGATGGCGAAGAAATCTTCGCCTTCGTGCAGCAGCACCTGACGAAGCCCATCGCCGAGAAGCAACTGGAGGTGCATCGCAAATACATCGACATCCAGTATATCGTGAAGGGCCGCGAACTCATCTACTGGGCACCGCTCGCGCAGCTCACCGACGAAACGATGGCCTTCGACGAGAAGGTCGACGCCGCGCTTTACAACGGCATCGCGGACATGGTGCCGGTGCAGGTGCGCGCGGGCCATTTCGCCGTGCTTTTCCCGCAAGACGGACACGCCCCCTCCTGTGCCTGGGACGCGCCGGCCGAGGTGCTCAAGGTGGTCGTGAAGGTGATGGTATGAACCCCGCCCCCGGACTGCTCGCCCTTGGTCTCCGCGCCGTGATGCTCGGGGGCCTGCTCCTTGCCGCCATGAATCCCGCTTTCGCCAAGATCGACCGCGCCAGGATCGGCCTGAGCGCCGCCCTCGATGCCGCGCTCGCCCCGGCGCTCCTGCCGGTGGACGATATGCCGGGCTTGCCGCGGATCCTGCTCCTCGGCGACTCGATCTCGATCGGCTACACCCGGGAAGTGCGCCAGCGCCTGACTGGCCGGGCGAATGTGCACCGTCCGCCCGACAACTGCGGTCCGACCGTCTTCGGGCTTGAGCAACTCGACGGCTGGCTAGGGTCGGGCCGGTGGGACGTCATCCATTTCAACTTCGGCCTGCACGACCTAAAGTTCATGGACGCAAACGGCACCTACATCGTGCCCGGACCCAACGACCGCCCGCTGGCCTCGCCAGCGGAATACGCCGCGAACCTCCGCGAAATTGTCACCCGGCTCAAGCGCACGGGGGCCCGGCTTGTTTTTGCGACCACGACCCCGGTGCCGAGCGGCACGGTGGGCCGCGTGGAGGGCGGCGAACTGGCCTACAACGCCGCGGCGGTGCAGGTGATGCGCGAGGCTGGCGTGCCTATTAACGACCTGCACGCCTTGGTTGTCGTCCGCCCGAAACTCCAGCTGTCAAAAAACGTCCATTTCACCCCGGAAGGCTGTGCCGCGCTCGCCGACCAGGTGACCGCCAGCATCGTGCCCCTCTTGCCCCGCTGACCCTCTCTTTCTATGATCACTGTTGCCCAGTCCAACCCGACCATCCTCGCCACCGCCATCGTTCCCTGGAACGAACGCTTTGAATTCCAAGAGGACGTTTTCCGCCGTCAGGTGCACACCCTCGCGCGCGACCTCACGCGCGACCTCTACGTGTTTGGCATGGCGGGCGAAGGCTATGCCGTTTCCGAAAAACAGTTCGATCAGATCACCCGCGCCTTCTGGGAGAGTGCGCAAGAGAGCAAGGTCAACCCGATGGTCGGGCTGATCTCGCTGTCGCTGCCCACGATTATCGAGCGTATCCAACGCTGCCATGCGCAGGGTTTCCGACTTTTCCAGCTCTCGCTGCCGTCTTGGGGTGCACTGAATGATGGCGAGGTTGATCGCTTCTTCGCGGAGACCTGCGGCCGGTTTCCCGACTGCCAGTTCCACCACTACAATTTGATGCGCACGAAACGCCTGCTGACCTCCGTCGAATACCGGCGTTTGGCGGCAGCACACCCGAACTTCATCGCGGTGAAGAACAGCACCACGGATCCGGCGGTGATTGCCGATCTCATGACCATGACGCCGCGCCTGCGGTTCTACATCACGGAGTTTGGCTATACGATCGCCCGGAAGACCCACGACCTCGGTCTCCTGATTTCTTTGGCCACCATCAACCCGGAGCGCGCCAAGCGCTTCGTGGCGGGGACCGACGCTCAGCGCGCGTCCGACCTGGAGGAACTCAACGCGGTGATCGCGGGGCTCAAGGCGTCCGGCTCAAGATTTCACATCGACGGCGCCTACGACAAGATGCTCTACCGTATGACCGATCCGACCTTCCCGCTGCGTCTCCTGCCGCCCTACGCCAGCGCGTCCGACGCTGACTTCGAGGTCTTCAAGGCGGCTGTGCCCGCTGGCTGGCGCCGCACCTGAATCTGATCCTGCATGAACTTATTTCGCCCGTTTTAAAAGTCAGAAGGCCATCATGCTCATCGCTCACGTCCGCACCGCGCTCCTGACCAGGCCCTGCGTCGCCAGCATCGAAGCTGCCCTCAAACCCTGAGTCGCCTTATGGCCCGTCCCGCTATTCCTCTTTCCGCCCCTTACGCCGCCGCTGCTCGGACGGTCGAGCGGGCGTCGTCCCCGCTCGCCGCCGGCGGACCCGTCACCGGCTTCCGCAGTTGAAGCCGTTCCTTCCGTGCCGTGCGAGTGCCTTGGACAGAGGCGTTTTGGCCGACACCGGCTCTGCGCGTCATACGTCCGCCCGCCGAACGTTGCTCCCCTCCGGAGGACGAGACGGCTGCACCGCAGGCAGGTTCGTTGTAGAAAGCAGTTGACATGGGTTTCCAGTATGTATGCATCCGTATACATAGACTAGAGTGAACTACTCGCCTTGATTAAAATAACTCAATGACCACAATCAAACGCAGTGCCGTGGTGACGCGGCGGATGATAGTAGCGTGTGCGGCCTTGCTGGCTGCCACTTCAGGTGCCTTCGCTCAAAAAGCCCCCGCGTCGGCGGCCGGGCCCGCGGAGGACCAAAAAAAGGAGGAAGTGATCACGCTGTCGGTGTTTGAAGTGGCCTCGACGCAGGGCAAAGGATATACGGTCACCAACGCGGCGACGGGCTTCAAGACCAACGAGAATCTGCTGAAGATTCCTCAGGCGGTGACGGTGCTGACCCGCGACTTGATCGACGATATCGGGGCCGTCGACTCATCGAACATTCTGCAGTATGCCGGCGTGTTGAATTTCTTCGCCGGTGAGTCCTTAGCCATGCGCGGCACCCGCATCAACAATCCCTTTCTCGACGAAATGCCCGACGGCGTGCCGTATCTGGACAACGTCAACATCGACTCCTACACGGCGTTACGCGGCCCGGCGGCCACACTCTATATCAACGCCTCCCTCGGCGGCACAGTCCTGAAGACCTCCAAGTTTCCCCTCCAGAAGCCGCAGTATTCCGTCACCGCCAAAACCAACGAGCACGGCACCTACCGCACGGAGGCTGATTTTACCGGCCCAATCGGCAATATCGGCGACATGAAGTTCAGCTACCGTTTCGTGGCGGCGAAGCAGGGTGGGGAGAATTATTTCAAAAACGTGCGCGACCACCGCCTTGTGGTTCACCCGACCCTGCAGATGGCTTATAAGAATACAGTGGTGCGGCTCGGCTTCGACTACCAGCAGCTCGACCACATCCCGAACGCCAACAATTTCGTCACGCCCGCCGGTAAGCTTTATACGGGTGCGGGTCGCGACGAGGCTTATTATGCCCCCGGCACAATGGAGAATTTTCACCGTCGCGGCGTGCGACTGATTATCATCCAGAAAATCTCCGACAACTGGGATGCCAAGATTGCCGCCACCCGCTGGTGGTTCTCCCGGTTGGGCAGCGTGGTCTTCCCCGCCGGCGGCGTGAACTGGCCGGCGCAGACCGTGACCTTCAGCGCCCGCCTCAACGACCAGAAGATCGACTACTCGATCGCCCAGATCGACGTGAACGGCAAATATCAGGTCTTCGGCCGGTCCACGCAGACGACCTTTGGTGCCAGCTACACGGACGAAGTGGGTAAATCCCGCTTCTGGTCTTCGCCGACCTTCGGGAGCGTGACCGTGCCGATCAACAACCCGCAGATGAACCTGTTCAATGTGGT
>JANXSC010000512.1 GCA_025352845.1 Opitutaceae bacterium | reverse complement strand
AAAGAGGTCGGCGAGATCCTTGTGGGGAGCGTCGAAGGTGAAGCCGTCAACGGTCGCGCCCGCTTGCGCCAATTGGGATGACCAACGTTGTCCGGCGGACAAACCGGCGGCGTCGGCGTGCTCGAAGATGCGGACGTGTTTTCCGGCGAAGTGAGGGAGCGAATCAGGGCTGAGTGCGGGGGCAGCGCCGGGGACGCAGACGACCGCGACGGATGGGGCGCGGTCGGCGAGCCATCCGAGACCGTGAGCGGCGAGGAAGTCCGGGCCGCCTTCGCAGAAAAACACGGTGCGGCGCTCGCCGATGTCAGCCGCGCCGATAGGCCAACCGGCGATGCTGCCGCCAAGCGTCCAGGCCTTGGCGTTGTTCCACGTCCAAGGCTGGCCATCCATCCGGCGCACCTGAATTGACCGGCGGGCGGAGTCGGTGATCGCCCACGCGCGACGGGCGGTGCCGTCGTCGGTCATCGTGCAGGCGTGGAGGAGGCCGCGCTGGGTGGCGATTTCTAGCCCGGCGAAACTGGGCCAGCCGCGCACGCGTTGGATTTCCGCAAGGTCGCCGACAGTGGGAGCGGAGAAGGCGGGGATGCGGAGAGTTTTCCTGACGGGGGCCGGGCGTGCCGGCTGGGCGGGAGTCAGAGCGGCGATGCGGATGAGTTCGCGTGCGGCATCGCCGAGGGAGCAGCGTATGGCGCGGGCGACGAAGGCAACCACGTCGCCAGAGTCGCCGGTGGCGAAATCGTGGAAGACCTTGCCGTCATCGCTGATTGAGAACGACGCGTTTTTGTCGTCGCGGAAGGGCGAGCGGCAAATCTTCCTGGGCGCTCCGGGCAGACCGAGCGCGTGCCAGAGGATGAAGATGCTGAGATGCTCCTTGGCGCGGTCGAGGGGCGAGGGAGCGGAGTCGGGAGGATGCGAAGGCATGGAGGCTGCAAGGCCTCCCTCGTGAGCCGCGGCGTTGTGCCGTTGCATCGCGATGGATGTGCCTGCACAGCCTTAGCGTAATTTCAGACGTTACTTCCGTGATCTGGGACGTGACGTGCGGATTTTTGTTGGTAGTCGCACCTGCCAGCATTCGCCCATCTGAGGGGTGAATGAAAGTGGAGTTCCAAGATGGGTGCGGGCGCGAACAGCACGGCCGATTGCCAGATGTTTTTTCTCGATGGCTTTCAGCGCACGCTCGACGTTTCCGCGAACCGCGAGACGGGCATTTTCCTTCTGACCCTCAAACCGCGCTCGGCCCTGCATTCCTAGTTTCTTGGCGTTGGCAGACTCCAACGCATCAGCTGTTTCCTGTATTTCGTCAGCCTCGACGTTGCGTCCCTCGTCACGGAGTTTTTCGATTTCACGCCTGTAGTTCGCCAACCTCAGACGCATTGCGGTCGCCGAGTTAGCGGTCGCTACAGGCAGATCGCTTTGCGTATGGGCACGCACCGATAGTCCGGCGGCAACGGCGCTCGCTGCGCCCGTATCGCTCGATCGATGACCATTCTGCAATTCGAGCGGCGACCAAGCAGCGTCCGGCGTAGTCATCAGGAGGCCGATGTAGGTTATGCCGAGTGAGTTTTGGACGAACGTGTAATCTCCAAGAAAATCGAGGCGCCACGTGTCGCCTTTCCAGCGTAGTCCATAGTCTGGTAATTCTGGTGTAGGCTCGGCGGTGATCTCAGCCGGCCAACGAATCGTAAGTGATTGGGGGTCGATGTCGGCAAGCAGCACGCCGGCCGTGGCAAGTGCGGTGGTGGTCGCTGGAACGAGTTGTGGCCAAAGCGGGAAAACAATCACATGGCGTGGAGCGGCATCCGCAGCGGAAAGAAAAGAGAGCTGCCCCGAAATTGACGCCGGTGATCCGAGAGCCAAACCTAGCCATACTTGGACCGTGCCGGCAGCCATGGCCTTGCGGCCTAAAAAATGAAGACCGGACGGGTCAGGCAAGTCGCTAGGTTTGCGGCCATCAATGGCGTTTAGGTCGCGCAGATGCGTCAGCAACGCGGGAATGACGACGCGGTATTCAGTGATGTCCTCACGGCTGAGAGGCTGCGGCGTGGGATAGTCCTCGGCGGTGTCGAAACCGAAGTAGCTGGTGCCGACCATTCGGACATTCAGGAAGCGAGCGGGCGCAAACTCGATTTCATCCGGCGTATCGGATACGACCAATACACCATTTGCGAGGAGCGGACGCCATGACGACTCGGGATGGGCAAGCAGCTCCCGTAGGCGCACCGTCGGCGCCGGAGTGGCGTCGAGCCGGGAGAGCAACAACTGATGAACCGCGCTAATCAACGAGAAGCTGCCAACGACGGAGGTAGGTGAGCACGTCGTTCGCGCGGGTTGCCCGGCTGAAACTGAGGGTGTTGCTACTGCTGAGTTCAACTCGCTTGGGGCGTTTCCCTTCGCCAAAGGCGATAGAGATGAGAGCGGCCTTCACGGTGGCTCCGGCAAATGTATCGCGCAAGCGATTCAGATTCAGCGTGGTGAAGGCGTTCTTCGATTTGATCGTGAAGGTCGGAGCCGGATTTTGCGGGAGTTTGAAGGTGATTTCCCTGAGCGCGACATAGTGGCCCTCATCTACAGAAAAGGCGAAACCGGGCTCGGTGAGTTTCTGTAATCTCAGGGCCACCTCGGAACCTGGGCCAGAGAAGAAGCCCTCATCCTTGAGGAAAGAAACGGCGAAGGCAGTGCGCATGAGGTCGCGCTCTTTGGGGATCGGAGTTTCGATTTCCAATCTGCCAGTCTTGGGATAGTAGGCGATGAAGTCCTGACGCGCCGGGCGGAAGCTGCGTGATTTCACGTAAACGGCGGCACCGTTTAACTTCAGCTCAAGCTCGGCCGTCATACGGCGCTCGTGATAGACGATGAAGTTGAGGGCATCGCCGTCTGTGAAATGCTGGACGACGATTTTGTCGGTGCCCTTACGATTGACGAAGAGTTCTCCGAGCTTGGCTCTAAAGTCCACAACGTCCGCGGCGACATCGGCTACGGCGCGAGGCTCCTTGCCTTTGTAGGAGACGAACTTGTCCACCTGTGACGCAAAGAGCAGATTGGTGGCGAGCGTGAACGTGACCGGGTTTTCGATATGGAGGCGAAGGGCGAGAACTTCCCGCGACACATCATGCAGGCCCGGCAACGTAAGCTGATTTTGGTCGATGGCTTCTCCCATCAACTCGTGACCCTGCTTCGTGCTGAGATCGTAGGCCTGATACAGTGCTTCGACCATCTGCTCGAAATTCTCATTGTCGCCGTGAGGCGCTTTCAAATAGTCCTTGAACGCGTCCATCGTGAGGGGATTCGGCGCGGTCAAATCGGGCCAACGGGCCATGTGCGCAACGAGCACGGCCTCGTGGTCGGTGAATTTGTCCAAGAAGCGGTCGGCATTGAATGTTCGATGTTTCGTCGCGGCCATTGCGGAGGATAAGTTAAGTTGGAGTAACGGTTATCGTCCGCGCGTTGCCTCGGTCTAATTGCAGACGAAGCAAGTATGGGGGAGCATCCTGCCGGGAAGATATTTGTTATGTGCTTTTGGCTGCTGGCAACGCGGAAGTCGGGGCGGTCCGATGGAAAACGCTCACGTGATCGCTGCGCCTATCCGCGCGCCGGAATCTTGAGAGTGGTGCGGATGTGGACCGAGACCTCGGTCGGGTCGTAGTAAACGAAATGACCGAGACGGTGATGCGGGATGCGGCGGAGCTTGGTCCACTCGCGGAGGGTGCGGATCGACGGTTCGCGCCCGGTCGGGAAGATACCGCTGGCGCGGAGACCGACGATGTCGGTGAGCTGGGAGGTCAGGCAGGGAGAGGCAGCGGCGGGAGGATTCATGCACCGGGCGTGGTGTCCACCGCACGGCTCGCGGGCACGAAAAAGCCCGCGCACCATGGCCGCGGGCTCCGTGGCTGCGACAGGATCAGCTCGCGACTGCGAGCGGCTCCCGCTGCGAAGGAAAGGCGAGCGGCGCGACAGCCGCGACCGGAGCAGAGGCCGGCATGATGCCGAAAAAGTTCTCGGCCTCGGCGGCGGTCTTCAAATCGAGATAGTGTTTGCGGATGATGCTCTCG
>JANXSC010000609.1 GCA_025352845.1 Opitutaceae bacterium | reverse complement strand
GCGATCCGCGGATCGGGCCGGCTTTGCTCAAATTTTCGGACAAGGGTAACGATCGCGCGATGACCGGCTACACGTGGGACCAGACCGCCGTGTTAGCGTCTAACTACCGCATGAGCGAGTTGCAGGCGGGATTTGGCGCGGTGCAGCTCCAACGCTTGGAGGCGATTGCGGCGAAGCGGTCAGCGCTCGGGAGAATATTGACCGTGGAGCTGGAGGGGATTTCTGCAGTGGTTCCGCCCAAAATCCCCGCGGAGGATCGGAGCACGTTTTGGTTCTATTATTTTCGACTGCGCCTCGACCGGCTGCGTTGTTCGCGGGCGGAGTTTACCGAGGCGTTGAGAGCGGAGGGCGCGCCGTGTTCGGCCGGCTATATTCCGGTGCCCCTCTACAAACTGCCTTATTTCCAGCAGCACGGATTTTTCGCCGGGCGCTGGCCGATCAAGGAACTGGGGCTCACCTCGATGGACTACGCGAGGGCAAGCTGCCCCGAGGCTGAGGCGATCCTCTCCAGCGGTGTGCAGTGCACCCTCAACGAGTCGATGGACGAGACTCTGATGCGGGAGATCGGGGCGGCGGTGCGCAAAGTCGCGCGGCACTTTGCGTCCTAAGCTCGCGGCCCACGGGTGGGCGAGGAACACCGGGAATGGTTCTTCGGCAGTGCGTGACGTGGAGTAACCGTCCCGTTACATAACCGGCGATCGGTTGCGCGGACCGCGTTGGAACAAATGGGAGCCATCGACGGGATTTTGCTTGCCACATTAGCCGGACAAGTAACCCATCAGTTACGAGTGCGCGCGATAGTCTTTGTCGTGCGGATTTGCAGACGATTTTCTTCAACCCCACCTACCGACCGTCCCGTGAACTCATCGATACCAAGTATGCTCGCCGGCGCCGTGTGCGCGCGGATTCGACTCAGAATCGTTGCTCTCCTTTG
Organism: Opitutaceae bacterium; assembly: GCA_025352845.1. GTDB lineage: Bacteria > Verrucomicrobiota > Verrucomicrobiia > Opitutales > Opitutaceae > ER46. The sequence goes on along the minus strand of JANXSC010000609.1, from coordinate 13,146 downwards.
CCTGACTGCAGCTGCGATTGTTTCCGCCGTCGCGGCGGAGTCCGGCACCGTCTCGGGCGTGGTATCAAATTTGGCCACGGGCGATCTCCTGCCGGGAGCTCAGATCCAGATTGTCGGGACAAGTGCGGTGGCGGTGAGCGAGCGCGGGGGGCTCTATTCTCTCTCGCTTCCGGCCGGCACCCACTTGTTGTCGGTAAGCTTTGCGGGTTTGGACCCGGCGCAGATTTCGGTGACGGTAGTAGCCGGGCAAAATTCGGTGCGCAACGTCCAGCTCACGTCTTCGGCCTACAAGATGGATGCGTTCACCGTCGCCGGCGCGCGTGAGGGCAGCGCGCTGGCCATTCAGACGCAGCGGCTGTCGGATAATGCGAAGTGGGTCGCCGCCACCGACACGTTTGGCAATCCCGCCGCGAATCCCGGCGAACTCATCCAACGCCTGCCTGGCATTGCCACCGATATCGTCGGCAGTGAGGTCCGCACGCTCTACGTTCGCGGCATGGGCACCGGCTTTTCGTCGCTGCTCGTCGATGGCGATCGCATGGCCAGCTCCACCGGCACCAGTTCGGCGCGCGACTACCAGATTGAGCAGCTCGGCACCGGTAACCTCGAGTCCGTCGAACTCATCAAGGCTCCGCGCCCCGAGCAGGACGCCAACGCGGTCGCCGGCTTTGTGAACCTCGTTTCGCGCCGCGCCTTCGATCTACCCGGCCGGCGGATCACGGCTACGGCCGGCGTCGCGTGGCGCCACCGCGGCTTTAGCGGCAGCCCCTTTCAGGATCGGGCCGACGGGCTCGATATCTTCAACGTGAGTTACTCCGATGTCTTCGGTGTTTTTGGCGCGGACAAGAACCTCGGCATATCGCTAAATTTCAACCGCCGCGTCTCCGCCACCACGCAGGACGAGATCGGGCCCGGCGGCGTGCTCTACAATTTCGCGCAGACCTACCTCAACCCCACCTCGGCCAATCCCCTCACGCGCCTCTTCGGCACCGGTGACTTCGGCTACAAGGCCGTCGCGCGCAACGCCGGCCTCAGCGTCGACTACAAACTCTCGCGCGACGCCTTCGTGTATTTCAACGGCGCCCTCAACACGAATGACCAATACCAGCAATATTACCGCCCGGGTATCGGCAATCCGGCCGCCACCGCCGCCAATTTCTCCGCTGACAGCACCTACGATCATTCGTTTTTGCTGCCGCACGCCGCGTCGGTCGCTATCAGCGAGTCCACCCCGGCGTTTTTCAAAAACTCCAAGAATTTTTCCCTGCGCGGTGGTGCGCAGTTCAAGCTCTTCGATCGCTCCGCCACCGTTGAGTTCCGCTCCTCTTGGTCGCACGCCAACATCTCCTATCCCGGCTGGATCCGCGCGCAGGCCCGCACCACGTCCGCCACCGGCATCGGCTTCGAGATCGATCGGCCCGGGCAGGACGCGTGGTATCCGATCTTCCGACAGACGGCCGGCCCCTCGATCTACGATCCCGCGAGCTATACGATGAACTCCATGCAAAAGCAGTCTTACCGTGCGCCGGACGACATCTATGGCTTGCGCGCGGACGTGACGAAGAAGTTTACCGGTTCGGTTCCGTTCACACTCAAGGCCGGTGCCAAGTGGGATGACGACACCCGGGTGCCCTTCACGACGTTCGGCACCTACACCTTCGTCGGCGCCGACGGCGTGATCAATTCGGCCGACGACTCGATGGTGCCCTACGCCAACCTCAGCTACAAGCAGGGCGACGGCCGTTACGGCCCGTTCCCCTTCATGACGAATCCGCAGGGCGCGCCTTCCGGCTACTGGAAGCAGACCGCCGCCGACGCCTACAGCAGCTATGCCACGTCCAACGCCAGTAACGCCCGCTTTCAGGAAACGATCGGCGCGGCCTATCTGCAGGGGTCCACGAAAATCGGCCGGTTCCGCCTCCTGACCGGCGTGCGCGTCGAGCGCACGCAGACCAAGGGCACGGCGTGGGCGCGGAATACCACCGCGACGTGGGGCGGTAACAGTGTCGGCGGCACCAGCCTCGATCCCGCCGTCGTCGCTGCGAACCTCGCGCGCGCCCAGCGCTCCTTTGTCCGCCGCAACACCGCTTACGGCGACTACCAGAAATTTTTCCCCGGCCTCCATCTCGTTTATGAACTCGCGCCGGATCTCCTCGTGCGGGCCAGTTACAACCGCGCCATCTCCCGCCCGCCCATCGCCAACCTCACGCCAAGTGTCACTGAAAACAACGAGAGCAACACCGTCTCGATCGGCAACCCCGACCTGAAGCCCTATCTGACCAACAACTACGAGATCAGTATCGAGAAATATTTCGAGCCGGTGGGCCAGCTCAGCGTCGGCGTCTTTCGCAAGGACATCTCCAACTACTTCGCGACCTTTGCATCGACAGTGCCGTCCGGTGGCATCGACGGCAGCGGTCTCTACGCCGGCTACACCCTCTCTACCACGCGCAACATCGGCGACGCGCGCGTGAACGGCATCGAGGCGAGCTGGCAGCAGCAGTTCAGCTTCCTGCCCGGCGCGCTCAAGGGTCTCGGCGCCTTTGCCAACTTCACGTATCTCGACGCCAAGGGAAATTTCGGCGCCACCGTCACCACGACAAAACTCGGCCAGCTCGCGCCCCGCAGCGGCAACGCCGGACTCACGTGGCACTACCGCGGCTTCGACGTGCGCTTCCTCGGCAACTGGACCGCGCAGAAATACAAGAGCACCACGGCCCCCATCGACGTCTACAACGAGGAGCGCCTCATCCTCGACGTGAAGCTCCAATACTCGGTCAACCGGCGCTACGACATTTTCTTCGATGCCACCAACATCACCGACGAGTCGCCGCGCACCGACGTGGCGCTCAACGGGCTGAAGTTCTTCAAGACCAATCAGGGCATCGGATTTGTTGCGGGCGTGCGCGGAAAATTCTAAGCCTGACGGCGTGAAGACCCCGCTCGCCGTTTGCCTCGCGCTCGCGATTCCGCTCAGCGCTGCCGAAGCCGACAAAACGCCCGCGCGCGCGGAAATCCGTCGCGTCGCGGCACGGCAAGGGGTCGGGACTGCTGATTCCGTGACGGTTCCCGATGGCGCGCTGCTCTTCACGGGGCAGATTCTACCGCGATCGACTACGGGCGATGTTCGTGCGCAGACCGAGAGCGCTGTCGGAGCTTTGGGTCAGGTGCTTGCGAGCGCAGGGGCAGATTTTGCTCAGGTGGTGCGTTTGACCGCTTACGTGGCAGACGCGGCGACAATTCCGGTGGTCGAGGAGTGGATTGCGGAGCGCTTCGCCGCGACGCCAGTCGCGTTTTCGTTGGTGCGCACGCCGCTCGCGGTCAGTGCGGCCAAGCTGGCGCTTGAAGCCGTCGCAACAACCACGCGCGAATCTTCTCCAACAGCCGTTACCCGCGGCGAACACGCCGCCGTTTTGCCCGCCGGCGGAAAAATCTTTATCTCCGGTCAGGCCGAGAAGGGGACGTACTTGGCCTCAGCCGTGCGGCTGACGATGGCTGGCCTGCACCGCAGCTTGGCGCACGTGGGGTTGAGAAAAACAGACGTGGTGCAGGTGAAGGCGTTTGTCCGGCCATTCGCCGATCACGAGGCGGCACGACGGGAAATCGCGGCGAGTTTTGACGGTGCGGCTCCTCCTCCGCTCGTCCTCATCGAGTGGCAGAGCGAACTGTTCGCCGAGATCGAACTCATTGCCGCTGCGCCGGGGCTCACCGCCAAGGCTGGCGAGACAGTTGCGCACTCTTGGCTGCCGTGGCTCACGGCGTCGCCGCGCTATTGCAATGTCGCGCACGTGCCCGCGGGCGTGCCGTTGATCTTCGTTGGCGCGATCGACGGGGGGCCGGGTGACGATCGCGCGCAGATGAAGACTATTTTCGAGCGATTGGGATCGGTGCTGTTCGAAAGCGGCAGCAGCTTCCGCCACCTAGCCAAGGCAACCTACTATCTTGGTGGCGTGCCGTCGCGCACTCTGCTCGGTGAAATTCGCGGTGTATATTTCGATCCGACGCGTCCCCCGGCGGCCTCGGCCTTGCAAGTGGCGGCGTTTGCCCGGCCGGGCCGGACCGCCGTGATTGAAATGATTGCGGTGCCGGTAAAGTGAAAGGGCGGCGCGAGTCCATTGGCAGTTAAGATTTGCTTTGATCAATTGGACCGTGCTCATGCGCCGGGAAGTGCCGAAACTGATCGCGGCGATCGGCGTGGATGGAAGCGATTGCCTTTGGCTCGCACGCGCCGTTCGACTACGTCGGACCGTCGTTGGTGAAGCTGGAGAATCTCGCCCCGCTGGGACCGGCCGAGCAGAAGAAAATCGCGTGGCGGAAGGCGGTGGCGTTCTTTGGCCTTGCTCCCTGAGGGCCGCGATAGCGAGGAGCGCGCGACGAATTCTGTCCGCGTCCCCGTGCTCGGCACGTGACCGCGCTAGCACCGCGTGCCGACCGAAAGGGACGTCGTGCGCGGGGCGTCTTAAGACGAGACGTTGCGGACGCCGGCCCGCGAAGCGATGCTCGCGTGGAACCCGCGCCTGATCGGAGTTCGCCCGGTTCAGCGAGGTTCGCGACCGCACTCCAATCAGCTCTACGCGTTTTGTCGCACGTGCACCGGAGCTAGGCTGTGAATGACCCTCATCGCCTGCCGGAAATGCGGGTCAGGAGATGTAGTGAAACCCGTTGCCGTTCTCGTAACCTTCGGGCGCGCGGACGAGACTGACGACCATTTTGATCGCACCGACAACGAGGGCAATGGCGGCGAGGAAACCGAGGATTACAATCGTGGTGTTCATGGGCTAAACCTGCCGTAACGGAGGAACGGTGCCCAGAACGACTCTCGCGCCGGGCTTCCTTTACCAAGATTTTAAAGTGCGTCCCGTCGGCCGGCGGCAAATCCTTTGGTTCCGGTGGAAATGCTGCGGCCCCTTGGTCCGGCCGTGCTCAAGGCGCTCCAAGAAAATGATGGCGTAACAACCGGTAAGCCCATGACGCTGGCGAAATCCCCCGCTGTTTTTTCAACCCGCAAGGGCGCGACGATAACAATTTATCGTTCGATTTGGCTCAGGTTTGTCCGCGTCTGCGCCCGCGCCAGGAAATCCCCAAGGGAAATTTCCGACGCGAAGGAGTCCCCTGATCCGTTTGCCAGTGGTTCGACTGGGGCGTATTCCGATCAAGGGCAAGGGGGAGCAGGAAATTTTCCGCATCGTGAGCTGAGGATTGCCACCGGGCAGCGGGTGCGGTGGCTTGGTGGCCATGGGATTGTCGACCACCGCACCGCGGCAGAAATTTTGGGGCACCGTGACGCGCCGGGAGCGGTGGGGGCTTTCGTGGCGAGGGTATGCGGTGATGCTGGTAGCGATGGCGGTGGCCGCGACCGTTGTTTTCTTTTTCATCTATCCCTTTTTCGCGATTACGCAGCGGGTGGAGTCGCGGCTGCTGGTGGTGGAAGGCTGGGTGGACGCGCACGCCATCAAAGTCGCGGCGGAGGAATTTCGCGGCGGTGGGCTCGATCGCGTCTTTTCGACCGGTGGCCCGGTGGAGGGACTCGGGGGCTACATCAACGATTACAGCACGGCGGCGAGTGTCGGGGCGGGGCGGCTGAGGCAGGCGGGCGTGCCGGCCGACAAGGTGCAGATGGTGCCTTCGCGCGTATCGGCGCGAGATCGGACTTACAGCTCGGCGGTGGCATTGCGCAAATGGTGCGGGGAAAACAAGGTGCCGCTGACGGCCGTGAATGTGCTGACGGAAGACGTGCATGCGCGGCGCACGCGTTTGCTTTTTCAGATGGCACTCGGGCCCGACGTGAAGGTCGGCATCATCGCGGTGTCCAATGTGGACTACGATGCGGCGCGCTGGTGGCGCTACAGCGAGGGCGTGCGGGCGGTGATCGGCGAGACCATCGCCTACGTTTACGTCCGCTTTTTATTTTTCCCCTGAGTGTGTGGCGGTGACGGTAAAATCCGTCGCTTGATTGCCGCGGGATTTTTTGTGCCAGTAGGGGCCATGCTGCAATCGCTCCGCATTCGTAACCTGGCCCTGCTTGAGGAAGTGTCGCTGGAGTTTGAGGCGGGCTTCACCGCCGTCACCGGCGAGACGGGCGCGGGGAAAAGCATTTTGCTTGGCGCGCTCAGCCTGCTGGCCGGCGAACGGGCGGAGAAAACGATCATCCGGCAGGGCGCGCCCGCGGCGGAGGTGGAGGCGAGTTTGTATTTTCCCGCCGCGAAGGAAATCGACGCCGTGCTCGCGACGCTCGACTTGCCGGCGTGCGAGGACGGCGTGCTGATCCTCAAGCGCAGCGTGGCGCGCGAGAAGGCGCCGAGGATTTCCGTCAACGGCAGCCTCGCGACGCTCGCCGCGCTCCAGCGCCTCGGCGAGCACTGGATCGATTTTCACGGGCCGAGCGAACCGCGCCGCCTGCTCAAGGAGAGCTGCCAGCTCGACCTGCTCGACCTGTTCGGCCGCGCTGGGTCGGCGCTCGCGGATTACCAAGTGGCGTATCGCGCGTGGCGCGCGCTCGTGGCGGAGCAGGCGCGTATTGCGAACGAGACGAAACTCGCGCCCGATCAAATCGAGTTTCTCAAAACGCAGCTCGCGAGACTCGATGCGCTGACTCTCACGGATGAAGCGGTGGATGCGCTCGAGCGGGACTTCCAGCGGATGAACCGCGCGCAGGAGTTGATTGAGCTGGCGTCGGCGCTCGCAGCGGGGCTCACGGGCGAAGAAGGCGTGCAGAATCGAATCGGCGAACTGTTGCGGCAAGCGCGGCAACTCGAAGCCATCGATGCCGCGAGCAAACCGCTCGCCGACCGGCTCGCCTCGGCCGCGATTGAGCTCAACGATCTCGGGGCGGAGTTCTCCGGCCTGAGCCAGCAACTGCAGTTCGATCCCGAGCAGGCGGAAGAACTCAGCGAACGGATGAACGCGTGGCTCGAGGTGAAACGCCGCCACGGGGGCGATGTCACCGCGGTCGCGGCGGCGCGCGAGGAAATGCGCCGGCGGCTCGAGGTGCAGGGTGATCTCGAGGGCACGCTGCTGCGGCTCGAAAAACAAATCGCCACCGCGGCCCGTAGGGCGAAGCAGGAGGCGCAGGCGTTGCGCGCCGTGCGCGAGAAGGCCGCGAAGGAACTCTCCAAGGCGGCGGCGAAGAGCATCGCGCTGCTCGGTTTCAAGAAGGCGGATTTTCAGGTGCGGCTCGTGGCGCTGCCCGAACTCACGGCGACGGGCGACTGCGGCGCGGAGTTTCTCTTTTCCCCGAATGTCGGCGAGGCACCATTGCCGCTCAGTCGCATCGCGTCGAGCGGCGAACTCGCGCGCGTGATGCTCGCGCTAAAGACGGTGCTGGCCGATCTCGATGGCGTGCCGCTGTTGGTCTTCGACGAAGTCGATGCCAACGTGGGCGGCGAAATTGGCCGCGTCGTCGGCGCGCAGATGGCGGGCATCGCGAAGAATCACCAGGTGCTCTGCGTCACCCACCTGCCGCAAGTCGCGGCGCAGGCGACGTGTCACCTCGTCGTCACCAAGGATCAATCGAAGGATCGCGCGGTCGTGACCATCGAGCCGATTCAAACGAGCCGGAAGGCGCGCGTCAGCGAGCTGGCCCGCATGCTCGGCGACCGCACGGCGAAGAGCGCGCTGACGCACGCCGAGGAATTGCTCGGGAAATGATCGCGCACGGCCGCCCGCCGTTTTCAATTATTTTGCGGACGCGGTTTGCGTCGCGGCCGGTGCCGTCTCGTCCCACGCCCCCGCGAGCCGGTAGGTCGTGTTGAAAATAAGCTCGATGCGCTTCGAGACGAAGACGCGGACTTTGAGTTTGCCCTCGGTCGCGCTGGTGGGCGTGGCCTTGCCTTCGACATGGCGCTCCTCGCCGGTGATGCTGACGCCGCGGCCCTGGAATTCAATGCTCTGGCCGCGGTCGATCGCCCGGAGCATGTCATCGCTGATCTCGATCTTCAGGGTGCCGTTTTCGTTGTAGAAAAAATACGGAAAAACTTTCGCCGTGTAGGTGGTTTCGTAGGTGATGCCCGCGCGCACGAAGGCCGGCATCGTCATTGTCACACGGCCGATGTAGATCGAGGTCTTCGTCGACGCGACCTCGAGGCGGTCGTAGCGCGTCAACGCCACATCGTTGACCGGAGCTGCGCCCCGGAGCGACACCGCCGCACACCACGCGGCCAGGGCGAGAAAGCGGGCGGGGTGGCGGGGCATTGGCGCAACTCTGCGCGCGCGGTGAGTCGCGGCAAGTGCGGAGGCACTGTGCGCCGCGGAGCACGATTCGCGTTGCGCGTGATGGAGGCGGGGCGTCAGCTCTCGGGCTTATGGCCAAGCCTTCCCATGCCACGTGGGGCGGGCGGTTCACCGCCGGTCCCGCCGAGTTGATGCTGCAGTTCAGCGAGTCCGTCTCGTTCGATCGCCGGCTCGCGCCGTTCGACATTGCGGGCAGCAAGGCCCACTCGGCGATGCTCGCGCACGTCGGCCTCATTACCGCGAAGGAGCGCGATGCGATTCACGCTGGGCTCGATGCCATCCTCGCCCAAATCGTGGCGGGCAAGTTCGCCTGGGACACGAAGCTCGAGGACGTGCACATGAACATCGAGCAGGCGCTCACGAAGCGCATGCCCGCCGCCGCGAAACTGCACACCGCGCGCAGCCGGAACGACCAAATCGCGACCGACATGCGGCTCTTTTTCAAACACGCCTGCGCCGTGCTCGCGGAGAAAATCCTCGGTGCCGAACGCGCTCTGCTCGCGGCGGCCGAGGTGAATCGCGACGTTCTTATCCCCGGCTACACACACCTCCAGCGGGCCCAACCCGTGGGATTGCCCCATCACCTTTTTGCGTGGCTCGAAATGCTAGAGCGCGACCGGCGGCGCTTCGGCGAGGTCGCCGCGCACGCCAACTGGTGCCCGCTCGGCTCCGGCGCGATCGCCGGCACCACGCTGCCGATCGATCGCGAGTTCACCGCGAAGGCGCTGGGCTTCACCGATGCGAAGGGCCGACCGCAGGTCACGCAGAACTCGATGGACACCGTGGCCGACCGCGACCTGTTCATCGAGTTTGCGGCGGCGTGCGCACTCTTCGGCGTGCACCTCTCGCGCATCGCGGAGGATTTGATTTTGTGGAGCAGCGCGGAGTTCAAGTTTGTCGAACTGCCCGACGCGTTCTGCACCGGCTCGTCGCTCATGCCGCAGAAAAAAAATCCCGACTCGTGCGAGTTGTTGCGCGGCAAATCCGCCCGCCTGCAAGGCAACCTCCACACGCTCCTCACGCTGACGAAGGGCCTGCCGCTCACCTACAATCGCGATCTGCAGGAGGACAAGCCGCCGGTCTTCGACAGCTTCGACCAAACCGCCATCTGCGCCGATGTGCTGGCCGGCACGCTCGGCGGCATGGAAGTGATTCGCTCGCGTTGCGCCGCAGCCGTCAGCGATCCGGCGCTCCTGGCAACGGACCTCGCGGACTACCTCGTGCTGAAGGGCGTGGCGTTTCGCGACGCGCACCACGCGGTCGGGGCGGTCGTGCGCCTCGCGGAAAATAAAAATGTGGAGCTCAACCAACTCACGACCGCCGATGTGCGCGAAGTCCACGCCGCCTTCGCTCCCGACTGGTCGGAAATCTTCGACCTTAAGCGTGCGCTGGCGAAACGGGAAGGCACGGGCATGCCCGGCCCGAAGCAGGTCGCGCGGCAGTTCGCGCGCTGGAAAAAGGCGCTGAAGTAGGGCGGGCTTGAGCCCGGCTCTTTTCTCGTGGCGAACACCATGCCGGCAAGTTTGGCGGGCTGAAGTCCGCCCTACTTTCCATGCTTTCCCTCTTCCCCACCAAAAACTCCGATCCCGAGCTCGCGCCGTTCCGGCCGGGGTTGATCTTTGCGTTCTTCAACGCGCTCGCCTGGCAGATTGGGATTGGCACGCCGATGGTGCTCTTCGCGGAGCAGCTGGGGGCATCGTCGTTGCAGGTGGGGCTGGCCTACTCGTTCGTCTTCGTGCTCACGCCGGTGCAAATCGTGGCCACGGCGCTGCTGCCGAAATACGGATTCAAGGCCGTCATGCTCGGCGGCTGGCGCATGCGGAGTTTTTTTCTCGGCGTGCCGGTGGTGATTGCGGCGCTGGCGCCCTTCTGGGGTGAGCAGCCCTGGATGATTCAGGCGCTGATCTGGAGCGTGTTTTTGTTCTGCGTGTTTCGCTCCATCGGCGCGGCGTCGAGCAACGCGTGGTTCTACGCCATCCTCCCCGAGGGCGTGCGCGGGCGCTATTTTGCGAGCGATCAATTTGTGTCGGCGGTCGGGGGCGTGGGCACGCTGCTCGTGTGCGCGGCGCTGTTCGCGCTCCTGCCGATCTACACGGCGCTGCTCGTGCAATATGGCATCGCGCTCGCCGGCTCGACGGGGAGCTACTTCGCGTTGAAACAACTGCCCGATGCCGAGCGTCCGACCGCGATCAGCCTGCGCACGGTGGCGCGCGACACGCCGCGGCACCTGTTCGCGCCGTCGCCGTTCCGCACCTATGTGTGGCTCGCGGTCGGGTGCGCGGTGGTGGTTACGCCGATTCCGCCGTTCTGTGCCTACTACCTCAAGGTGGGGCCGAAGCTTTCCGCCGGTCAGATCATGCTGTTCGAGGTCGCGCGCTACCTCGGCGTCATGGCGGGGGCGTGGATCATCCGCCGCCGCATCGACGCGACCGGAGCACGGCCGTTTTTCCTGATCGCGCTCGGGCTCTACCTCGTCGTCGGCGCCTACTGGCTGTTGTTTCTCAAAACGCACCTCGGCGGTGCGGCCGGGATCTTCATCGCGTATTTCGTGCTTGGCCTCGCCGCCGTGACGTGGGCGATTGCGAATCTGAACTACCTGCCGAAAATCGTCTCCGCGGAGGAGCGCACGCTCGCGGTGGCGGTGCATGGTGCGGTGACGGCGACGCTCGGCGGCTTCTCGCCCGTGTTATGGGGCCTGCTGTTGCGCGGTGGTGACATCGAGACCGGGCTCAACGTCGCGGCCTTCGAGTGGTTCTTCTTCTGCGTGATGGCCGGCGCGGTCCTGCTCTCGTGGCGGATGGCGCGCATCCACGAGGAGAAAGGCGAGCCCGCCGATCCCATCATGATCGGCAACGCCATCCTGCGGCCGTTTCGCGCGATGACGTATCTCGCCAACCTCGTCGAGCCGAGCGCGCCGAAGAAGGACGGCGAAAAGGAGACGCGGGGTTGACGCCCACGGGGCGAAGCCCCGACCTCTTGTTCGCACGCATGGCCAAAGTCCGCATCCTCTCCGACCGGGTCGCCAATCAGATCGCCGCGGGCGAGGTGATCGAGCGGCCGGCCGCAGTGGTGAAGGAGCTGGTGGAAAACGCGCTCGATGCGGGCGCCACGCGCGTAGAGGTCGAGTTTCGCCACGGCGGCCGCTCGCTGATGCGCATTGAGGACAACGGTCACGGCATGTCGCGGGACGATGCGCTGCTCTCCCTCGAACGTCACGCCACCAGCAAGATTGCCGAGGCCTCCGACTTGGATCGACTCGCGAGCTATGGTTTCCGCGGCGAGGCGCTGCCGTCGATCGCGAGTGTGTCGCGGTTTGAAATGCAGACGCGAGAGCAGGGGAGCGACGCGGGCACCGAGATTCTCGTGAATGGCGGGAAGTTTGTCCACGTGCGCGACTGCGGTCGGCCGGTGGGGACGCGCATCGAGGTCACGCACCTCTTCAACTCCGTGCCCGCGCGGCGCAAGTTTCTCAAAACGGATCAGACCGAGGCGGCGCACATCACCCACTGCGTGCGGCTCTACGCGCTGGCGTGCCCGCGCACGGCGTTCACGCTGATCGAGGATGGGCGCGTGGTGTTTCGCTCGCCGGAGTGCAGCACGCTTGGCGAACGCATCGCGGAAATCTTCGGCCGCCAGATCGCGGAGTCGCTCGTGCCGATTGAGGTGGCCGAGCCGGGCCTGCGGTTGAGCGGGCTCATCGGCCGGCCGGGCACCGGGCGCGCGACGCGGCACGAGATGATCGTGTTTGTCAACGCGCGCCCGGTGGACAGCCGCACGCTCAACTACGCGCTGATCGAGAGCTACCACGAGTCGCTGCCGAAAGGCCGCTACCCGCTCGCGTTCGTCTTCTTCGAGTGCGATCCGGCGGCGGTGGATGTGAACGTGCATCCGGCGAAACGCGAGGTGCGCTTCCGCAGCGAACCGCAGGTGCGGGGGTTTGTGATTCGCGCGGTGCTGCAGCGGCTGCGGGAGCTAGGCGGTGCGGAGGGGCCGATTGCGGATCGCGGATTGGGGAATGCGGATTTGCCGAGCGCGAGCCCGGCATCTCAGCCTGTCATCACGCCGCAGCCAATTCGACGCACCGATCTGGCGGTGATGCATGCGCCGCCGCCCGCCGCGTCTGCTTCGGGGTTTCCGCAATCCGCGTTGCGCAATCCGCAATCCATCACCCCCGTCGCACCGCCTCCACCCAATCCGCAATCCGCAATCCGCGATCCGCAATCTCCACCGCCGCCTCCGGCGGTGGTGGCGTGGCGCTTCGTCGGTCTCGCGCATGGCAACTACGCGCTCTTCGAGACCGCCGCCGGGCTCGTGCTGCTCGACCGGCGCGCGGCGCACGAGCGGGTGTGGTTCGAGCGGCTGCGCGAACAATTCCGCGCGGGCGAGGTGCCGAGCCAGCGGCTGTTGCTGCCGGTGCCGATCGAGCTCGATGCAATTGCGTCGGCGCTGCTGCTGGACCGGTTGAAGTTTTTGCACGCGCACGGTTTCGAGATCGCGGAGTTTGGGCGGAATTTTTTCCGACTGGAGGCGCTGCCGACGTGGATGGAGCCGGGCGACGCCGAGCCGTTTCTCCGCGATTTGCTCGGGGCGTTTCGCGAGGGCACGATTCCTGATCGGGACACCGATTTGGCGCGCGAGGAGCTGGCGCGGCTCGCCGCGGCCAAGGCCGTGCGGCTGCCCGAGAGCCGGGGCGAGGCGGAGCTGCGCGCGCTCGTGGCGCAGTTGTTCGCCACCCGCACGCCGCTCACGAGTCCCTCCGGCCGGCCCACCTACATCGAGCTGAACCACGGGGAACTCGCCCGGCGTTTTCAGAAATAAGCCGGCACGCGGTTGCGTTACTGAGACCTTGTCGTAGTCGCGGCATGGATCTCGGTCTGAACCTATCTCGGTCTGAACCATCGGCGATGCGGGACGTCC
>JANXSC010000583.1 GCA_025352845.1 Opitutaceae bacterium | reverse complement strand
TGCGCCAAGCTTCCTATAGGTATGCTCACGCTGCACACGTGCGGCGGACGCGAGATGATGCAGTGGGCCGTCAAAGCCCAGCAACAGCACAAGCCCGATCTCCTCCTGCTTGGCGTCACCGTGCTCACCTCGATGAGCGCCGCCGGTCTCGCGGAAACCGGGCCGGCCGATTCGCCGGAAAAACAAGTCGTGCGCCTCGGCGCGCTCGCCGCCGAATCCGGTCTCCGCGGCCTCGTCTGCTCGCCGCTCGAAATCGCCCCACTCCGCGCCATCCTCCCTCCGCACGTCGCGCTCGTCACGCCCGGCATCCGCCCACGCGACGCCAAAGCCGACGACCAGACGCGCGTCATGACCCCGGCCGAAGCCGCGCGAGCCGGCGCGACCTACATCGTGGTCGGCCGCCCGATTTTCAAAGCCCCAGACCCCGCCGCCGCCGCACGCGCGATCCTTGCCGAGCTCACCGCCGTCTGAATTTTCGGCTCTCAGCTCTCAACTCTTAGCTCTCAGCTATTCCGCCCATGTCCCGCACCGCCGCCATCCTCCTCGCCGCCGGCAGCGGTTCCCGCATGGCCGGCACCGTGACCGACAAAGTTCTCGCACCGCTCGCCGGCCGGCCGATGTTTGCCTACTCGGCCGCCGCCTTCATGCGGAGCATGATCGCCGATCTCTACGTCGTGGTTTACCGCGACCAGCGGCAGATGATGGAACTCTCCGCCTACGCTCCGACTCCCTCGGTGCTCGTCCAGGGCGGACGCGAGCGGCAGGACTCGGTGCGGCTTGCGCTCGCTGCGCTGCCCGCCGACATCGAGCACGTGTTCATCCACGATTGCGCGCGCCCGCTCATCCGCGCGGAACAGCTCGTCGCGCTCCACAAGATCGTCCGCCGCGAACACGCCGTCGTCCTCGCTCACCGTGTGACCGACACCATCAAGAAACACCGCTCCGATGCCCACCTCCGCACGCTCAATCGCGACCGCCTGTGGGCGATGGAAACGCCCCAGGTTTTTTCCCGCGAGCTGATTGATCGCGCCTACGCCCGCGTGGCAAAGAAAAAGCTGCACATCACCGACGACGCCCAAGCCGTCGAGCAACTCGACCACCCCATCGCACTGCTCGAAAACGCGCATCCGAACCCCAAGCTCACCACGCCCGCCGACCTCGCCTATTTGGAGTTCCTCCTCTCGCGGGATTCCGGCTCGGTGCAGCAGAAACCCAACGCGAGCACCTAACCGTCATGATTCGCCCCGAAGTCGCACATCATTTTGCCGGCGACAATCGAACCGATCTCTTCGCGTTCGAATGCGAAGCCCGGTTTCCCGATGGCGAACGCCGCCAAATCGTCCTGCGCCTTGGCCATCCCTTCAAAAAGCCGGATGCCGACACCTCGTGGATTCGCTCCGAACTTGAGAATCTCGATTCGACCGACGGCCCGATCGCCGGATTAGATCCGATGCAGGCAATAATTCTCGGAATCGGATGGATGATCGCTCGGCTCGGGTCATTCCAAGCCAACCAAGGGTGCCAGTATTTTTGGCGCGGCACGGAGGACGAATTTGATTTTCGCGCCCTCCTGAGCACGACGGGGCAAAGCTACGGCACCAAAAACCCCGACGCCTGATTTTATCCGTGTCCACCGGAGCAACCCACGGTTAGTTCAACGTTCATGCCCAGCTATCGCATCGGCCACGGCTACGACATCCACCGCATCGTCGCGGGCCGGCCGCTCGTGCTCGGCGGGGTGAAGTTCGACACCGACTTCGGCCTCGACGGCCACAGCGATGCCGACTGCGTCACGCATGCGATCTGCGACGCGCTGCTCGGCGCCGCGGGCCTGCCCGACATCGGCCACTTTTTCCCCAACACCGATCCGGCCTACAAGAACATCGACTCGCAGGTCCTTCTCGCGCGCGTCTGCGCCGAACTCTCGAAGCGCGGCTTCGCAATCGGCAACGTCGATGCGACCGTCGTCGCCGAGAAGCCGAAAATTTATCCGCGCCTCGCCGAGATGAAGGCTGCGCTCGCCAAGACGATGCACCTCCCCGCCGCCAACCTCGGCCTGAAAGCCACCACGAACGAAGGCATCGGCGATCTCGGTCGCGGCCTCGCCATTGCCGCCCACGCCGTCGCGCTCATCGCGAAAACTTGATCTCCATGCACCGCTCTCTCCGTCTGCCATCCATTGCGCTCGGTCTCCTGTCCGCCGTTCTGTGCCTGCTGTCGAGCGGCTGCGCCCGGCGCGAGTCGACGGTCGCCCGCGGCAACCGCGAGGGCGTGCTCCACATGAGCATCGGCGCCGAGCCCTCCGATCTCGATCCCCAGACCGTCACCGGCACCAACGACGCGAAGATCATTCATTCCCTTTTCGAAGCGCTCGTCAGCTACGAGCCCGGCACGCTCGCGCCCTTGCCCGCGCTCGCCGAGCGCTGGGAGATTTCCGCGGACGGACTCACCTACACGTTTCACCTCCGAGCCGACGCCAAGTGGTCCAACGGCGACCCGTTCGTCGCGCAAGATTGCGTGGACGCCTGGCGCCGCATCCTCACGCCCACGCTCGGCGCCGACTACGCCTACTTCCTCTACCTCATCCGCGGCGGCGAGGCCTTTCACAAAAGCAAGACCACCGACTTCTCGACCGTTGGCGCCGTCGCCCGGGATCCGCGCACGCTGGTCGTCACCATCACGCATCCGGCGCCCTACTTCCTCCAAATCCTCCTCAACTCTCCGTGGCGCCCCGTCCACGTCCGGTCCATCGCCG
This sequence comes from Opitutaceae bacterium, assembly GCA_025352845.1. Lineage (GTDB taxonomy): Bacteria > Verrucomicrobiota > Verrucomicrobiia > Opitutales > Opitutaceae > ER46. The sequence continues at coordinate 2,094 of JANXSC010000583.1, read as the reverse complement.
CCATCGGCAATCCCTATCTTCGCAACACCAAGTGGACGCGCCCCGGCCTCCTCGTTTCCAGCGGGCCGTTTGTGCTCAAGGAATGGTCGCTCAACCAGCGCGTCGTCGTCGAAAAATCCCCCACCTACTGGGACCGCGCCAAGGTCCGCCTCAACGCGATCCATTTTTATCCGATCGATAACATCGATGCCGAGGAGCGGGCCTTTCGCGCCGGCCAGCTCCACATGACCTGGGCGCTCCCGCTCTCGAAGGTCCTGCCGCTCCAGCGGGAAAAAAATCCCTCGTTCCGCATCGATAACCTGCTCGAGACATATTTCTTCCGGTTCAACGTCCGCAAGGCGCCGTTTGACGACGTGCGCATCCGCCGGGCCCTCTCGCTCGCCGTCGACCGCGATACCATCGCCCACAAGATCCTCCCCGGCGGCCGGCTGCCCGCGACCACGTTTGTTCCCCCGCTGCCCGTCGGCTACACACCGCCCGTCCGGCGCGCCTATGATCTCACCGCGGCACGCCAACTCCTTGCCCAAGCCGGCCACCCGGGCGGCGCCGGCCTCCCTCCCATCGAAATTCTCTACAACAATTCCGAAATCCTCCGACTCGTCGGCGAGGCGGTTCAAGAGATGTGGCGTCGCGAACTCGGCCTCGATGTCCGCCTCGCCAACCAGGAAAAGAAGGTCGTCTTCGCCAACCGCAGCGCCGGCGACTATCAAGTTCTCCTCGGCAGTTGGACCGCCGACTACCTCGACGCCACCACCTACCTCGATATGTGGCGCGCCGACTCCGGCAACAACCACACCGGTTGGTCCGACCCTGCCTACGATGCGCTCTCCAACCGCGCCAACACCATCGCCGATCCCGTCGCCCGCGCCGCTGTGCTCCAGCAGGCCGAGACGCTCCTCCTCGACGCCGCGCCCATCGTGCCGATCTATTTCAACACGCACGTCTACCTGCTCCACCCCGCCGTGCAGGGCTACCAGCCCACGTCGATGGAGCACACGGAATATCGCCACGTGTGGCTGCAGCCGTAGCCGGTCGACATGCAGCCGCGCGTCCAAGCATTCTTCATTTCGCTCGCGCTAACGCTGCTTTCGGCTTGCGCCAAACGCGAACCCAACGTGTCGCGCAACGCCGACGCGCAGCCAATCCTCCGCCTCTCCCAGCGCAACGAACCCGGCTCGCTCGATCCCGCGCTCACCACGCTGCCCGACGAGTTCGCCGTCGAACGCACGCTCCTCGAGGGTCTGCTCATCCCCGGCGCCAACGGTGGCGAACCGACGCCGGGCGTCGCGCTGCGCTTCGATGTCTCTCCGGACGGTCTCACCTACACGTTTCACCTGCGGCCCGAAGCGAAGTGGAGCGACGGCGCGCCGGTCACGGCGACGCATTTCGTCGAGAGCTACCGCCGGCTGCTCACGCCCGCGACCGCTGCGCCGAAGGCCAGCGTATTTTTCCCGGTGAAAAACGCGCGCGCCTTCGTCAGCGGCGCGCTCGCGGATTTTTCCGTCGTCGGCTTTCGCGCCGCCGATGCGCACACGCTCGTCGTGACGCTCGCGGAGCCGACGCCGCGATTTCCCCGCTACGTCGCCAGCGGCCCGTGGCTGCCCGTGCGCACCGATATGATCGCAAAACACGGCCGCAACTGGACGCGCCCGGAAAATTTCGTCGGCAACGGCCCCTTCACGCTCGCCGAGTGGCGCGCGCACCAGCGTCTCGTCGTTAAAAAAAATCCGCAGTGGCACAGCGCCGCCACCGTGCGGCTCGACGAAATCCACTTCCTCCACTTCGACGATGGCGACAGCGAGGAGCGCGCCTACCGCGCCGGCCAGCTCGACGCCACGATGGCCGTGCCGGCGAGCAAGGTGGACGTCTACGCCAAGCAGCGCCCCACCGAGCTACACCGCGCCCCGATGATCGAGACGCGCTATCTCGCCTTCAACACCCGCCGCGCCCCGCTCTCCGACGTGCGCGTCCGCCGCGCCCTCGCCCTCGCGATCGACCGCGAACAGATCGCCGCGCGCGTGCTGCGCGGCCAGCAACCGGCCGCGTCGCGCCTCATCCCCACCGCGCTCGACGCCGGCCCCGCGCCCGCCTCCG
>JANXSC010000581.1 GCA_025352845.1 Opitutaceae bacterium | reverse complement strand
AAAAAAAGGGCGGTCGCTTTCGGCGACCGCCCTTTTCAATTTTTTGCGGGAAATATTTCCGAACATGACTTGAGTGCGGCGGTCCGTGCCGGCACGTTTTTCATTTATCCCTGTTTCGCGTGTGACGACCCCTTTGCGTTTCGCCCTGCTCGTTTTGTGCGCCACTGGACTGGTGCGCGGGCTGGGCGCTGCCAGCGCCAGTTCCGCATCCGGCACCGCATCGGCCCTGCCACCGGAGCTGGCCGCCTGGTTGGCGGCGCAGCCGACATGGAGTGCCTCGGCGACCGCTGATCTGAGCTACGGCTACAAGGATAATTTGCTGCTCAGTCATCTCGACGGGGAACGCAGCGCGTTCGCGCGCGGCAGTGTGAGCCTGCTGATTCTGCGCGTGCCGACGGGGTCGTTTGATGCGTCCTCTTATGTGCAGGCCGATGGCACGCGTTATTTTTCCGGTCGCACGGTGGATTACGACGCGAAGGTCTGGACCCAGACGGAACTGGCCTATCGCCTCGGGGACACGTTCAAGTTCTCGTTGCCGATAACCGGCTACTACAGCGATCAGGTTTTCGATGTCTCCGACACGGAGGTCGAGCGGCTCGTGGCCAAGTTGAAAGTGACCGGAGGCATGCTCAGTCCCGCGGTGCGTTGGAATTTCGGCCCGCGCTGGTGGATCGAGGCGCAGGCGAACGGCGAGCGGAAACGCTACGCCGATGAAACCAACGACGCGCGCGTTGGGGACGGCGTCGTGCGCTTGAGCTGGAAACCCACCCAGCGGATCGAAGCCCGCGTGATCGGGTCGCAGCGGTGGTGGAATTTCGAACGCCGCACGCAATATACTGCGGCGGGCCGGGCGTTGGCGGGCACGCACCTGAAAACCTTTGAGCGCGAGGGACAGGCGCGGATCGAAATCACTTGGGACCAAGCCGCGCGCTGGCAGACCTACACGCGCTTGAGCCGGATCGATTACCGCGACAACGGCACGGGCTATTTCAATTACCGCGAGAAAAAGGCCGCGCAGGAATTACGCTGGAAGAACGAATGCTGGCTTGTGCGGGTCGAGGGCATCGCGCGCCGTATCGATTTTGGCGTGCGCACCGTCGGCTTCGGCATCAATCCCCCGCCGCGCATCAAAGACGAGTATTCGGCGGAGCTGCGTGTGGAGCGGATGCTCGACCAACGCTGGACCCTGCTGGCCGGTTATGCTTGGGAGCGGAGCCGCTCCAACGATGTCTTTGCCTCTTATCGCGTGAACGAAGGCTTGCTTGGTTTGCGTTGGAGCTGGGAAAAATGATCCTGCCTCCACGCCATGCCCGCTTCTGACGATTCCACGCCGCCCGGCCGCGCCGCCCGCAACGGCGTGCTCGCGCTCACGGTGGGCGTGTTTGCGCTGGTTGTTGTGGTCGTCACGCTGGAACTGCGCACCGGCCTGCGCGATCAAGTGCTCCGCGCGCAGGCCGAAGTGCTCGCGGCGGTGGCGACGTTGCAACTCGACACCGCGGCCGAGCAGGCGAGTGGCGTGGATCTCGACCAAGTTCCCGGCGCGTTGTTTGTCGCCGTGCTCAAGACCGCGAAGTATCGCGGCGTCTTGGGTGTCCGCGTGTTCGATGCGAAACGCGCCCTGAATTCCTCCGATGGTCTGCTCGCGGAACTTCCCGCGCCGAATGAGGCGGAGTGGCGCGGTGTCACCGGCGGGGTGCCGTCCGCCCGACTTCGGCCGGGGCTGGCGGGTGAAGAGCTGTTTCTCGTGCCGCCGAAAGATTCCGGCGAGGCGATCGAGGCCTGGGTGCCGCTGCGGCGCTCGGGAAGTGGCCGGGTCTTGGGCGCGGCGCAATTCTGGCTCGATGCGGCGGATTCGCACGCCGAGCTTGCCGGTCACGACGCGCGACTGTGGCAACAGGCCGCGATCGCGTGGCTGCTCGGCTCGACGGTGATCGTGGTGGGCCTGGGCTGGGCTTTCCGCCGGCTTGAGCAGGCCAACCGCGAGTTGCGCGCGCGGAGCGACGATTTGCAGCGGGCCAACCGCGAGCTCGTGCTCTCGGCCAAGACCTCCGCGCTCGGTGCCGTCGCGGCGCACCTCATGCACGAAATCAAAAATCCACTCGCCGGCCTCGAGCTGTTTGTCGCGGGCCAGGCCGATGCGGAGGCGCGTCCGGATTCCGGCGGCGAACTCGCCGCGGCTTCCGAACTGACCCGGCGATTGCGCACGATGGTGGACGACATCGCCGGCGTGCTGCACGACGAGCAGACCGGCGCGGCGTTCGAACTCACGGTGGCCGATGTCGCCGGGATCGTGGCGGACAAAGTGCGGGCCGATGCGGTGGCTCGCGGGATTATATTTGAAACCGATGCCGCGTGCGAAATTTCCATCTCCGGCCGCCGGGCCAACCTCGCGACGCTCGTGTTGCGCAACCTCCTGCAAAACGCGATCGAGGCGACGCCGCGCGGGGGGCTCGTGCGTCTGTCGGGCCGGCCAGCGCCTGCGGGAGCAGTCGAATTTTTAGTCAAAGACAGCGGTGGTGGTTTGCCGGCAGAGGTGAGCGCGCGGCTCTTTCAACCCTGCGCCAGCACGAAGCCCGGCGGCAGCGGACTCGGCCTGGCGCTCAGTTATCAGCTCGCCCAGCAGGCCGGCGGAAAACTCGAACTCGTGCGCAGCGATGCCCGTGGCTCAAGCTTCCGCCTTGTGTTGGGCGCGGAGGCATGATTCGTGCCCAGCCTGCAAATTCTCCGCACACATTTCCGGGCGTTTGCCACTGAGCGGGTCGTCCGTGCCGTCAAGCGCGGAGGAGCGGTGTGGCTTGGGATTTTTCTGACCCTTTTCGGCGTCGGCCTGCGGGCACAGACCGACGGCACGAAGCAGTGGGCGGCGAACGTGCAGGGGTTCATCACACTGTCTTCGCCCGCCCTCAGTCCCGACGGTTCTGTCGTCTATGTCGGAGTGGAAACTCAAACCGGCGGGCGGCTCATCGCGTTTACGCGCGAAGGTGTGCGCAAATGGAATTTCGACCGCGCCGAGGCCATCGAATCTTCGCCCGCGATCGGGGCCGACGGGACGATCTATGTCGGTTGTGGTGATGGAAAACTCTACGCGCTCAATCCCGACAATGGCTCGATTCGCTGGGCGTTTGCCACGCAGACGTTCGTCACCAGTTCGCCGGCCATCGCCGCCGACGGGACGATTTATTTTGGCGCGGGTGATTCGCGCCTGCACGCCCTGAATCCCGACGGCACGCAACGCTGGTCGTTTCTCGCGGGCAACTGGATCGACTCGTCGCCGGCCGTCGGCGCGGATGGCACGATCTATTTTGGTTCGTTCGACAACCGCGTCTATGCGGTGACACGCGACGGCGTCCAGAAGTGGAGCTTTCAAACTGGCGGGCGCGTGTTTTCGTCTCCGGCCATTGGTGCCGACGGAACGATCTATGTCGGATCGGGCGACCAGCGGCTCTACGCGCTCGCTCCGGATGGCACGAAAAAATGGGACTACTTTGCGAATGGCGACATCCAGGCGTCACCCACGTTGGGGGCCGATGGCACGATCTATTTTGCCGCCGATACCAACCTCTACGCTTTGAAGCCCGACGGCACCGAGCGGTGGAAATCGCGCATCAATACCAGCGCCTCGAGCGCGGCGGTGCGTGGCGACGGCGCGATCATTTTGGGCGGGGACGACGGCATCGTCCGCGCGCTCAATCCCACCGATGGCAGTGAAAAATGGCGCTTCGATACGCGCAGCGGCTCGGGAAACCTGATCGAGTCGTCGCCGGTGATCGCAACCGATGGCTCGATCTACATCGGTTCGTTCGACGGTTTCCTCTACAAGCTCAACGGCAACGGCACGCCGCTTTCCACGCTCTCGGCCTGGCCTGCGTTTCACCGCGATCCGCAGCGGCAGGGGCGCGCGCTCACCATCAGTGGCAACGGTCGGCTCCTCAACCTCTCCACGCGGGCGCAGGTCGGCGGCACCGAGACGCTGATCGCCGGGTTTGTCGTGCAGGGCGTCGGGCAGCGTGCCTACCTGATGCGCGGTGTCGGCCCGGCGCTTGCTGCGTTCGGTCTCGCGGGCATGCCCGATCCGCGGCTGCGGGTTTTTTCCGGCACTGCGGTGATCGGTGCCAACGACGATTGGGGCAACAACGAGGGTGGGCTTTCAGCCGGTGACACCGGTGCGGCCGTCGGCGCGTTCCCTTTGCCGAACGGCAGCAAGGATGCGGCCCTCGTGCTGCCGGTGCCGGCGGGCTCCTACACTGCGCATGTCACCGCCGCCGACGGCCGCGACGGCGTCGTGTTGATCGAAGCCTACGATGCGGTGGGTGGCGACGCGACGGCCCGGCTCGTCAACCTCTCGACTCGCGGTCAGGTCGGCGTCGGCGCCAGTCAGTTGTTCGCCGGCGTCGTGGTCGGCGGCACGGGCAAGAGCCGCCTGTTGCTGCGCGGGATCGGGCCGGGGCTCGCGCAGTTTGGCGTGAGCGGTGTGCTCGCGCGGCCCACGCTGGCGCTCTTCAACGGCGTGCAACAATTGCTCCGCACGAACACGGGGTGGACCACGGAAGTCAGCGCCTACGATCTCGTCGCGGCCGCGCAGCTGGTGGGCGCGTTTGCCTTGGATGCGACGAGCGCGGACTGCGCGATGATCGTGACCGTGGACCCGGGCATTTATACCCTTCAGATTTCCGGCGTCGGCGGGACGACCGGCGAGGCCCTGGTGGAAATCTACACGCTGCCGTGAGCGCCGGCGCGGCGAATCGGGCGGGCAGATTCCGCGGGTCGTCTCGGTCGAGGGAAACCGCGCGGCGCGGCGTGCCGGAAAACTGCTTGCCACTGCCCCGCCAGCGCCGAGACTGCCGCGCGATTAAACTCTCGCCTTAGACACACCAGCAACCACGCGGGCCACGCCCGCTTTTTTTGGACGACATGGACGACAACGCTCCCAAGGAAAATCCGCCCGCGGATTTCAACAAACTCGATCTGACCCAACTGCAGGGGTTCAGCTTCGGCACGCAATGGTCGCAGGAGAAATCCTCCCCGTCCGACCGGCATGACCGGGAGCAGGGTGGAGAGCGTCCGCGGCGCGACGGCCCCGGCGGTGCCGCGCCCGACCGCCGCGATCGGCGGGCGTTTCGGCGTCCGGCTGGATCTGAAGGTGGCGAGGGCGGCGGGCAGGGTCCGGCGCCGGCACCTGCCGGCGGCCCGGAGCGGCGGGAATTTTCCGGCGACCGGCGTCCGCATCCCGCGGGTCCCGGTGGTGGCGGCGAATATCGCGGCGGCCCGCGGCGCGAAGGTGGTTATTCGGGCGGCGGGGAGCGCGGCCCGCGCTATGGTGGCGGGCAGGGCGGCTATGGCGGTCGCGGCGCTCCGGTGGAGCGCGGTCCCTACGACAGCCCTTACTACGGCGTCACGTTTTATCCCGAGGACACGAGCTTCAACACCCTCGTCCAGACGATCCGCAAGTCCTGCCGGACCGTCGAACTCTTCGAGATCGCACGCACCGTCGTCGCGAAGACGGATCGTTTTGTGGTCGTCGTTGCGCACAAGCCGCAGGGCGGTGCCGACGCGGCGGCGAAAACTCCGGCTCCCGTCGGAACGCCCGACGCCGCCCCTGCGGCCAAAGCGGCGCGCCCGTTGTTTCACATTTCCGTGCCCGATGGCATTCCGTTCGAGAGTGATGATGCGGCCGTTTCGCACGTGCTGAGCAATCACGTCGACAAGTTTTTCGACACGGCCGAAGTCGAGGTCGAGCCGCCGAAGGGAAATTTCCAAGTGATCAACCGTTGCGGGATCACCGGTGAGTTGCTCGGGCCGCCGAACTATCATCGCTACACCCAGATTGTGCAGCAGCACTACGCCGCCAAGGTCGCGGCGCGCATGGGCCTCGAGGCTTTTCGCAGTCGCATCGAAACCGTCCGCGATCCCGAGGTCGTCAACCAGTGGCTCGCGAAGATGAAGAAGACCACCCGCTACACGTGGAAGGTCACCGCGCCCGCCGCCAAACCGGCTGCGGCCGAGGCTGTCGCGACCACGGAAACTCCGGCCACCGCCGAGCCCGCGGTCGCGCCCGTCGAGGCACCTGCGGCTGCACCCGCCCCGACGTTCGACAATTTTGAAGACGCGCGCGTGTTTCTGCTGACGCAGGCGCGCGACAAAATCGTCCGCACCACCGACAGCGCCCGCTTCCACGGCAAGATCGCCGAGACGATGCCGCCCGGCGAAATCCGCCGCGCGATCGAGGGCTCGCTGGAGCGCCAGCGCCGCTTCCCTCTCGACACCGCCAACGCCCTGCGCGGCCGCCTGCGCCGCGAGCACTTCACCATTTTCAAGAAAGGATCGAAGGGTGTCTCCTACGTCTGCGCGGTGAAGCGGAAATTCCGCGTCCCTGGTCAGACTTTTTCCGACAGCATCGGCGGCCTCATCTCATTCATCGAGTCCCACGCGATGGTGCGCGCGAGTGAGCTCGCTCCGAAGTTCCTCGGCCTGTCGTTCGTTCCGCCCGCCAAGCTGGCCGAAACGCCGGCCTCAATCGCGACCGAGGGCGGTGGTGACGCCGCCCCGGCTGTCGCAGCCGAGGCCCCGAAGCCCGAACCCAGCCTCTCCATCGACGAGCGCGCCAAGCTCGCACGCATGCAGGGCGACCTCGTGTGGCTCGTGCGCGAAGGCTACGTGACCGAGTTCATCGACGGCCGGCTCTTCGCCCCGCCGCCGGTGGTCGAGGCGCGGAAAAAGGAAATCGAGGCCGAGGAACACGACCCGGAAAATTTTCCCGAAGCTCCGGCTCCGGCGACGAGTGAGGGTGCTCCTGTTGCGGATGAAGCTGCACCGATGGAGTCACCGGCGGCAGAGTCGGCTCCGGTCGTGGAAAATCCTCCGGAATCGCCGGCGGTCTAAGCGGTGCGCGCGCGGCTGCGTTCAACGCAGCCGCAGCGTGTGGCGCTCGCCCGCGGTGATTCCGAGTTCGAGATGCAGCGTCGTGGGCGGCAGCCACGCGGCGATTTTTTCCGGCCACTCGACGGCGAGGCACCACGGCGAAATCATGAAGTCGCTCAATAGCAGGTCTTCGACCTGGCGCGCGGTTTCCAGCCGGTAGGCATCAAGGTGCAGCAGGTTCGTGCGGCCGCGGTGCAGCGTGAAGATGTTGAACGTCGGGCTGGTCACCGCCTCCGCGATGCCGAGGCCTTGTGCGAGCCCCTGCACGAAGGTCGTCTTCCCCACGCCGAGGTCACCGTGCAATGCGAGGGTGGAGTCCGCCGGCAGCACCCGCGCAAATTCCGCGGCGAGCGCGCGCGTCTCGTCGGCACTGCCGGTCGTCACGCCGGCGCGAAGCCTATCGCAGATGTTCGTAGCCACGGTAGTCCCCGAGGTTGAGTGCGCCCGGCGGCAAACGACCCGCCGCGGCGAAATGCCCGATGCGGGTGAGCCGCGTGCGCGGAAAGGCGCGGTGCCACGCGCGGGTGAATGCGTCCTCCGCGCTGCGGCGCGCAACGGCGAACACCAGTTCGTAATCCTCGCCATCGGCGACGGCACCGCGGACCCCGACGCCCGTGCGGCGCGGCAGCGCCGCGGCGTCGAGCGCAGCGACCGCGCGGGGTGGGGCGAGCGCGAACAGGTCTTTCGCGAGCCCGTCGCTGAGATCCATCATGGCGCGGACTTCCTTCCGCCGCGCGAGCCAGCGGCCTTCGGCCAGCCGCGGCGTGAAACGGAAGTGATGGCCGCTCGCCCGACTCCCACCCAGCACCCCGGTCACATAAATCGCGTCGCCGATTTTCGCGCCCGTGCGGGTGAGGACGCGCGGGCCGGTGGCTTCGCCCAGCAGTGTGAGATTCGCGGCGAGCACGCCGTTGGCCTGTGCGATGTCGCCGCCGACGATGGCGACGTCGAACTTCCGCGCGCAGGCGGCGAGGCCGCAATAAAATTTCTCCAACCACGCCACGCTCGTGCGCGCATCGAGCGTGAGGGCCAGCACCGCCGCCACGGGCCGTCCGCCCATGGCGGCGATGTCGCTCAGGTTTCGTTTCAACAGTTTCTCCGCCACGCCGCGCGGCGGCACCGCGTCGTCGAAATGCCGCCCATAGATCACCGGATCGACGGTGATGAGCTGGCGGCCGCGCGACGGCGCGAGCACCGCGCAATCGTCCCCGATCCCGAAGGGCGTGCGCGGTGAGGCCGCGCCGAGCCAGCGGCGAATCGCGGCGATGAGTTTCTCCTCGCCCAAGGCGGCGACGGATTCGCGGCGATGTTTTGTGAAGGGATGCATGACTACGTGACGACGCCCGAAAGCACGAGCAGCACGGTGTTCAAATTGAAGAGCGCGTGGGCCACGATCGGCGTCCCGATTCGCCCGGTGCGCTCGTAAGCGAGGGAAAAAATCACGGCGAGCACCACGAGGGGCGGAAGACTCGCAAGGCCACTGAGAGTTTTCCAATTCACATGCAGTGCACCGAAGAATAGCGCCGGCAGGAGCAGCGCGAGCGGGCGCGGAATCCGCGTGCGCAGGTAGCGGAAGACCCCGGCGCGAAACACCAGCTCCTCGGTCAACGGCGCGACGATTAGAGCGAGCGTGATCATCACCGCGAGCAGCCAGCCGGCACCAGCGCGCGCGAACATCCCAATCAGGTCCTGATTGTCGAGTGGCAGGCCGGCGGCCTGCACGATCAGCTCGGATGACTTTGCGGTGATGGCGACCAGCGGCAGCGTGATCAGAAACGTGCCGATGCCCGACACGACCACGCCCGGCGTCGACGGGCTGGTTGCATCCGTCACGCGCTTGTGGGTCACCGATGAGAGAAGGGCTCCGGTGAGCATACCGAGTTGCGCGGCCGCACCGCCAAAAACAGTGACTGCGTCGCCCCGAAGGCCGAGCGATTTCGCCAACGGCAGCGCGACGACGGTCAACGTGAAACTGCAACCGACGACCAGCAGGGTGAACTGAAGAAACTCGGACAACGGAGCCTCCCACACCGGGAGCGGCGACGGTGCGCGCGGGCCGCGGGCCGCGGGACTCAGCACGCGTTTCCACAGCAGCACGGCGCCGCTGGCGATGAGCGTGAACTCAACGGCACCGAGGACGATTGCGACGGGCGACGGCATAGTGTTGTCGCGGAGGGTGCCGCGATCAGCCCGTCACACGACGATCTTCCCGGCGTTGAAAACGATGCGCCCACCCACAATCGTTGTCTTCACACGACCCGTGAGCGTCTGGCCGGACCATGGGGAGTTGCTCGATTTGCTGAAGCCGGCCTTGGCGTTGTAGAGCCATTTCTCCGCCGGATCGAAGAGGCAGATGTCGGCTTCGGCTCCAACGGCGAGCGTGCCACCGGGGAGATTCATGAGCTTCGCCGGCCGGCGCGTCATCAGGTCAATCACGAAGGGGAGCTTGAATTTATTTCGACGCACGAGGACGGCGAGCGTCACGGACAGCGCGGTCTCGAGGCCGAGGATGCCGTTGGGTGCGAAGTCGAATTCCTTGTCCTTCTCGTAATCGGTGTGGGGCGCGTGGTCGGTCGCGATGATGTCGAGCGTGCCATCGCGCAACCCGTCGATGAGCGCGACGCGATCGGACTCCGTGCGCAGCGGCGGGTTCATCTTGAAGTTGGTGTCGTAGCCCGCGAGCAGATCATCGGTGAGCGCGATATGGTGCGGTGTCGCCTCGGCGGTAATGCGTGCGCCGCGTTGTTTCGCGCGCCGGATCACATCGACTGAGAACTTGGAGGAGATGTGCTGCAGGTGGATGTGCGCGCCGGTGTATTCCGAGAGAATCACGTTGCGTGCCACGATCAGGTCTTCGGCGGCGTTGGGCCAGCCGTGCAGGCCGAGACGGGTGGACATCACGCCTTCGTTCATCACCGCGCCCTGGGTCATCGAGTAATCCTGGCAGTGATCCATCACGGGCAGGTCGAACATCTTCGCGTATTCGACGGCGCGACGCATGAGATCATTGGACTGCACGCAATCGCCGTCATCGGTGATGGCGACGACACCCGCTCGTTTCAGCGATCCGATGGGCGCGAGCGCCTGGCCCTTCATGCCGACCGTGATGCAGCCGGTCGGGTAAACACGAATCACCGCGTCGCGCGCGACGACATCCTTCATGAGCTGGATTGTGCCGGAGTTGTCCGCGACGGGCGAGGTGTTGGGCATCATCACCACGGTCGTGAATCCGCCCGCTGCCGCGGCCCGCGAGCCCGTGCCGATGGACTCCTTGTGCGTCTGTCCGGGCTCGCGAAAGTGGACGTGGATGTCGACGAGTCCGGGGCAGGCGACGAGTCCACGGGCGTCGATTTTCTTCGCGCGCTTTTTCTCCACGGCGGAGAGCGTAGCGGCGAACTTTCCGTCGCGAACAAAAATATCGCCCACCGCATCGCGTTTGGCGGCGGGGTCGATGACGCGGGCGTTTTTAATCCAGAGGGAGGGCATGGCGCAGATTATTCGACCGGCGTGACGAGTTCGGGTTGGCCGCCGGCGCAGAGGTAGAGGACGGCCATGCGGACGGCGATGCCGTTGGTCACCTGCTGGAGAATCACGCTGCGATCGCCGTCGGCGAGTTCGCTGTCGATCTCGACGCCGCGGTTGATCGGGCCGGGGTGCATGATGATGGCCTTGGGATTGAGCCAGCTGGCGCGGGCCTTGTTGAGGCCAAACATGCTCGTGTATTCGCCGAGCGAGGGAAACAGCCCGGCGGCCTGCCGCTCGTGCTGGATGCGGAGGAGCATGACGACCTCGGCGTCGGCGAGCGCGGATTTCAGATCGTGCGACACACTCACACCCATCGCGGTGAACCATGCGGGGACGAGCGTCGAGGGTCCGACGAGTGTGACGGCCGCGCCCATTTTCGTGAGCGCATGGATGTTCGAGCGCGCCACGCGGCTGAAGAGAATGTCGCCGAGGATCACGACCTTGCGGCCCTTGAGGCTGCCGAGGTGCTCGATCATCGTAAACGTGTCGAGCAGCCCCTGCGTGGGGTGTTCGTGCGCGCCGTCGCCGGCGTTGATCACGGGGATGTCGAGGATGCGTGAGAGATAAAGCGGCGAGCCGGCGGCGGCATGCCGGATGACGATCATGTCGGCCTGGAGGGCTTGGATGTTTTCCGCCGTGTCGCGGAGCGTCTCACCCTTGGTCGTGCTGCTGCTCGTGCCGTCGAGGGAAATCACGTCGGCGCTGAGGCGTTTCGCCGCCATGTCGAACGCCATGCGCGTGCGCGTGCTGGGTTCGAGGAAGAGGTTGACGATGGTCTTGCCGCGGAGGGCGGGGACCTTTTTCACGCTGCGCGAAAGCGTGCGCTTGAACGCGCGCGCCGCGGCGTGGATCTGATCGATCTCGGCGAGGGAGAGTTCCTCGACGGTGAGAAGATGGCGGCGAGTCCAGGACATCAGGGGATTTTGGATTTTCGATTTTGGATTTTCGATTTCGGTGCGGGAGCCGGAGCGGACAGCTCGATGCGGATGGTGTCGCGGGCGGGTTTCGCGGGGTCGAGGGTGACGACGATCTTCTCGCGCGGCGCGGCAGCGAGATCAAAGCCGACATAGTCGGCGGCGACGGGCATCAAGCGCACGCCGCGATCGACGAGGACGGCGAGTTCCACCTTGGCGGGACGGCCGTGATCGAAGAGTTCGTCGAGCGCGGCCTTGACGGTGCGGCCGGAGAAGAGGACATCGTCCACGAGAACGATGGTGGCGCCATCGACATCCGCGGGGATTTGCGTCGGGGCGAATTCTTTCGGGATTGGGTGGCGGCCGATGTCGTCGCGATGAAACGAAATATCCAGCACGCCCGTGGCGACGGGCGCGGCGGAAGCGCGGGACGAGAGCGCCGCCGCAAGGCGGCGTGCCAGTTCGCCGCCGCCATTGGCAATCCCGAGGAGGAGCAGTTTTTCCCGCGGCGCGTGGCGGGTGGCAATGGCGTCACCGAGCCGCGCAATCGCGGCGTGTATCTGCTCCGAACCAATGGTCTGGGATGCGGCCACGAGCCACGATTGAGGCGGGTCGGGGCAAGCGTGGGAAGGATTTTCTTCCCCGCTTTTCCACCGCCCCGCGCCGATCACGGAAAGAGTCGAAGGTAGAGCGAGGGAAACACCCCGAGCGCGAGCAGCAGCGCGACGGCGATGACCAGGGCGGCGGCGGCGGCTCGCGGCACGCGGATGCGCGCGGCGGTTTCAGGTAAAGACGGACTGACGACCGCCTGCTTCAGGATCAGGAGGTAGTAGTAAAGCGCCACGGCGCTCATCGCGATCGCCAGGAGCGTCAGCCAGCCGGCGGGACTGGCGAGGCCGTTGAGTCTCAGCGCCTGGCTGAACACGATAAATTTTCCGAAAAAACCCGCGAGCGGCGGGATGCCAGCGAGCGAGAGCACAAACACCAGCAGGCAACCGGCGAGCAGCGGCGAACGCCGGTGCAAGCCCGCGAGATCGCTGAGGTCGTGGCAGCGGCCGGTGCCCTCGACTACCGCGATGACACCGAAGGTTCCGACGGTCGCGAGCCCGTAGGTGAACGCGTAGTAGGTGAGCGCGGCCGGGCCGAAGCGTCCGGCGGCGAGGACGCCGATGAGCATGGCACCCGCGTGTCCGATCGCCGAATAGGCGAGGAGCCGCCGGATATTGGATTGCGCGAGGGCCGCGATGTTTCCGAGCAGCAGCGACGCGCCCGACATGACGACGACGACGGTCGTCCACGCGGGAGTGCGACCATCCGCGCCGCCCAGGCCGCCCCAGAGCAGTCGCACGAACAAAACGAAACCGGCGAGCTTCGAGGCCGAGGCAATGAGCGCGGCCGACGACGCGGGCGCGCCCTGATAGACATCGGGTGCCCAGAGGTGAAACGGCGCGGCGGCGGCCTTGAAACCGAAGGCTGCCAGCACCATCACGAGCGCGACGACGAGCAGCGGGCTCGCCGGATCCGTCTGCAACCGTCGCGCGATCTCGGTCAAATCGATGGAGCCCGTGAGGCCGTAGAGCAGGCTGAAACCGAAAAGCAAGAACGCCGCGGACATACCGCCGAAGAGAAAATATTTCAGCGCGGCTTCGGCGGATTCCGGTCGCGTCTTGTCGAAGCCCGCGAGCACGTAGAGCGAGAGGCTCGCGAGTTCGAGCGCGAGAAACGCGAGCAGGAGCTGCTGCGCGGCGGCCATGAGCGTGAAGCCCGTGGTGGCAAACAACACCACGGCGACAAACTCCGCCGGATGTCGCAGACGCATGGTGCCCGGAAGCAGCGCCAGCGTCAGCGCCGCGAGTGTGAGCACGCCGAGGCGCGTGACGCGTGCCAATGGATCGAGCACCAGCGCGCCGCCGAAAACCGAGCCGACCGCTCCACTCGTGATGATGAAATATCCCGCCACCGCGACGGCGAGCAGCGCGATCGCGGCCGCGGCCCGCCACCGTGCGTCCGATGCTTTTTCCCTCCCGGCGGTGAGATCAAAGCCGAGCGCGACCAATGCGCCGAGCACGAGCGAGGCTTCCGGCCGGAGCGCGTGGAACAGCTCGGAGTAGTTGGGCGTCACGGCGCGCCTCCCTTCAACGCCGCCTGCATCAGCGGCGATTGCAGCGCGGGCATGATCCAGTCGAGCAGCACGCCGGGCTTGAGGCCGACGTAAACCGTCGCCGCGATCAGCACCATCGCGCCCGCGCGCTCGGGGAGCGTGATCGGCTCGAAACGCGGCGCGGGCGCCGGGCGGCGCGGGGCCGATTTGTCGGTCGTGCCGAAGAACGAAATTTGCATCACGCGCAGCGTGAAGGCCGCCGCGATGAGCACGCCGCCCGCGGCAAAGGCGGCCCAGAGCGGCGACGTTTTCCATACGCCGACGAGAATCGTCAGCTCGGCGGGGAAGCCGCTGAAGCCCGGCATCCCCATCGAGGCGAGCCCGGCGAGCACGAAGGTCAGCGCCGCAAACGGCAGCGCGCGATGGAGCGGCAGTGCGCGCAGGTCGGCGAGTTTACGCGTGTGCGTGCGGTCATAGACCATCCGGCCGACGACAGCGAACAGCAGTCCCGCGATGATGCCGTGCGAAAACATCTGGAGCACCGCGCCGCCCGCCGCCTGCGCGTTGCCGGCGGCGAGCCCGAGCAGGACGAAGCCCATGTGGCTCACGCTCGAATAGCCGATGACAAACTTGAAATCATCCTGCACGAGCGCGACGAGCCCCGCGTAGAGAATTCCCGCGATCGCCAACCACGCGATCGTCGGTTGCCAGAACGCAAAGCCCACCGGAAAGAGCGGCAGCGCGACGCGGAGGCAACCGTAGGCGCCGAGTTTCATCACGAGGCCCGCGAGCAGCATCGACGCCGCGGTGGGCGCGGCGACGTGGCCGGTGGGCGCCCAGGTGTGGAAGGGAAACATGCCCGCGAGCACCGCGAACCCGAGGAACACAAGCGCAAACATCCCGAGCTGCTGCGCGCGCGAGAAGTGCGTCGCGGCCGCCGCGAGGTCGCTGAGAGCGAAACTCTTCCCGCCGCCCGCGGCGTAAGCCCAGAGTAATCCGGCCAGCACGAGCGCGCTGCCCGCAAACGAGTAGAGCACAAGTTTCATCGCGCCGTATTCGCGATTGGTGGAGCCCCATTTCGCGATGAGGAAATACTTCGGCACGATCGCGATCTCGTAGAACACGAAGAGCGTGAATGCATCTGCGCTGAGAAAAACGCCATACACGCCGCCGATGAGCGCGAGGTAGAGCGCGAAGAACTCGCCCGTGCGCTCCTCGATGTTCCAAGAGAACAGCACTCCGGCCGTCGCCGCCAGCCCGGTGAGCACGAGCAGCGTGAGGCTGATGCCGTCCGCCGCGAGATGATAGCGGATGCTCAGCTCCGCAATCCATGGAACGTTGACGATGGTCTGGAGGCTCGGCGTCGGCGAAAAGCCAACCGCGCAGAATAGCGTTGCGCCAAAACCCGCCGCCGCCGTGAGCAGCGCCACCCATCGCGCCGCCGCCGCGGAACGCGCACCCGCTGCCAGCGCGAGCACCGCACCGGCAAACGAGAGGTAGATGGTCCACGGCAGCGCGTTCATGGGTGGGCGGGCACGTCCCCGGGCCCGCA
>JANXSC010000543.1 GCA_025352845.1 Opitutaceae bacterium | reverse complement strand
CTGACGCTCGGCCTGCAGGGCATTTCGTGCGCGGGCTGTGTCTGGCTGATCGAGCGGCTGTTTCAAAAGCAGGCAGGCGCGCGTGACATCGTCGTGAACCCGTCGTATGGCACGATGCGCCTGCGTTGGGTGCGGGGTGCTTTTTCCGCGGCGGAGTTTGCGCGTCGGGTGCGGGCGTTCGGCTACGTCGTCAGTCCGGCGGGCGAGATCGCGGCGGAGCCGGAGAGTCGTGGGCTCGTGAAACGCATCGGGCTGTGCGCGGCGTTTGCGCTGAACGTCATGTTGTTCTCGCTCCCGGTGTATTTCGGGATGGAGCGCACGTTTGAGTGGGCGGGACTTTTCGGCGTGCTCAACGTCGTGTTCGGCACGCTCAGCGTGTTGGTGGGCGGCACCTATTTTCTTGCACGCGCCGGACGCGCGCTCCGCGCGCGCGAGCTGGCCATCGATCTGCCCATCGCGATCGGGATCGCGGGCGGATATGTCGGTTCGCTCTACGGCTGGCTCGCGGGGGAGGAGCGCTTCGTGTATTTCGACTTCGTGTCCGCGTTTATCGTGCTGATGCTGATCGGCCGTTGGGCGCAGGTGGTGGCGGTCGAGCGCAACCGGCGCCGTGTGCTCTGTCATTCAGGCGGCGTCGTGCGCGTGCGACTCGCGAGCGGGGAGGAAGTGGCGCCGGAAAATCTCCGCGTGGGTGAGGCGCTGCGGCTCGCGCCGGGGCAGACGCTGGCCGTCGAGTCGCGCCTCGAATCCGACGGGGGGATTTTCTCACTGGCCTCGATCAACGGCGAGGCGGAGCCGCGGGTGTTTCGCGTCGGCGCGCGCGTGCCGGCCGGCGCGTTGAACATCGGGCGGGCCGAGGCGCGGCTGGTGGCGCAGCAGATATGGGCGGACTCCCTCCTCGCCCTCCTCCTCGCGCCGGGCGAGCGCGCGCCGGCGCGGCATCCGCTGATCGAGCGGGTCGTGCGCGGTTACGCGGCGGGCATCGTGCTCGTCGCCATGGCGGCGGGAGTGGGCTGGTGGCTGGCCACGGGCGACGCGGTGCGCACGTGGGCGGTCGTGACGGCCGTGCTCGTTGTCTCGTGTCCGTGCGCGATCGCGCTGGCGTTTCCCTTGGTCGACGAAATGGCGACCGTGGCGCTGCGGCGGCGCGGCGTGTTTGTGCGCGAGGCGGATCTGTGGCCCAGGCTGGCGCGCGTGCGCCAGATTGTTTTCGACAAGACGGGCACGCTGACACTCGAGACCCCGGTGTTGCAGAATCCGGCCGCGTTGCACGCGCTCGACGCAAAGGAGCGGGCCGCGCTGCTGGCGCTCGTGCAGGGCAACGCGCATCCGGTCAGCCAGTGCCTGCTGGAAAACCTCCTGGCTGACGGCCCGGCCGAGCCGCTCGCGGGGGAAGTTACGGAGATGGTGGGCCATGGCGTGGCCATCGGCCCGTGGTCGCTCGGCCGCGCCGGCTGGCGCGATCGCGAAACGGGGAGTGGCACCGTGCTCGCGCGCGAGGGCGTGGTCGTGGCGCGTTTCGATTTCGCGGATGCGGCGCGGCCCGATGCGCGCGCCGAGGTGCAGGCGTTGCAGGCGCAGGGTCGCGAGATTTGGATTCTGAGTGGCGACCGGCGGGAAAAAACCGCGGCGCTCGCGGCCGAACTCGGGCTGCCCGCCGCACACGCGCTCGGCGAACTCACGCCGCACGAAAAGGCCGCGTGGCTCGAGGTGCACGGTGGCGCGGGCAGCGCCCTGATGCTCGGCGATGGCGCGAACGACAGCCTCGCCTTCGATCGCGCGCTTTGTCGCGGCACACCGGTGGTGCATCGCGGGGTGCTCGGGAGCAAAGCGGATTTCCACTACCTCGGCCGCGGGATCGGCGGATTGCGCGCGCTGCTGGAGATCGATGCGCGCCGCCGCGCCACCCAGCGGGTGATTTTGATCTTCTCCATCGCCTACAACCTGCTGGCGGTGGGCCTGGCCGTCGCGGGTCGCGTCAATCCGCTCGTGGCCGCCGTGCTCATGCCGGTGAATTCGCTCGCCACGCTGTTGATCGTGACGGCCGGGATGCGGCGGGTGTTTCGCGCGTGAGGCGGCGCGGTTGAGCTGCGCACCAGTGGATCGAAAACAAGAAGGCGCGGGCTTGAGCCCGCGCCGGTGTCATCCCTTCCCCAAAACAAACGCGCCGACGGCTACCTGCCCTTCTTTCCCTTACGCGGCTTGGCCATCGTCGGTGCCGGCACGATCACGACCGGGCACGCGGCCCGCATCAGCACGCCGTGCGTCGTGCTGCCGACCAGCAAATCGTAGAGTGCGGTATGGCCGTGGGAGCCCATGACGATGTAATCGGCGCCGGATTTTTTCGCCTGATCGACGATCAGCCGGATGGGCGCGCCGGTGAGCTGGACGCTCTCGGTCTTGACGGACTGGCCGCTCAGTTTTTCCTCCAGCCGAGTGAGTTGTTTCGCCGCGTGCTTCTCGCCGGCGGCGGTGATTTCGACGATGTCGCCCATGAGCGGGCCATACTCGCTCACGACCAAGGGAGGTTGGATAACAGTGAGCAGCACCACGCGGGCGGGCAGGGTGCGGGCGAGGGCGGACGCCTCCTGCACGATGGCATCAGTGACGGGCGAGAAATCGACGGGGACGAGGATGGTTTTCATGGTGCCACTATAGACCCGGATGAAGTGCCGGGGCTCCGCACGATTTGCCGAAACCTGCGCCGATGTTGCGCTACGCTTCCCAGACGGTCTTCACGTTGACGAAGGCCCGCGCGCCCCACGCCCCGAGCTCGCGGCCGTGGCCGCTTTCCTTCACGCCGCCAAAGGGCAGCTCGGGTGTCGAGCGCACGAGGTCGTTGATAAAAACCGCGCCCGCCTCGAGATCGCGCGCGAGGCGGCGAGCGCGAGCGCGGTTGCGCGTGAAGACAGAGGATGCGAGGCCGAAGCGGGACAAGTTGGCGAGCCGGACGGCGTCGGCGTCGTCGCGTGCGGCGATGATCGCGGCGACCGGGCCGAACAACTCCTCGTCAAAGGCGGCCATGCCCGGCCGCACGCCCGTGAGCACGGTGGGCGCGTAGAAAAATCCCGGGCCCGGCAGCGGCGCGCCGCCGAGGAGCACGCGCGCGCCGCCGGCCACGCTGCGCCGCACCTGCGCGTGCAACGCGTCGCGCAGATCGGCGCGGGCGAGCGGGCCGACGTCCGTGGCCGGATCGGTGGGATCGCCGACGCGGCGCGCGGCCATGCGCGCGGTGAACGCGCGCTCGAATTCCGCCAGAACGGAGCGGACGACGATGAAGCGCTTCGCGCAGACGCAGCTCTGACCGGAATTGAGCAGGCGCGAGAGCGCGCAAATCTCGGCGGCGCGCGCGATATCCGCATCGGCGAGCACGAGCGCGGGATCGCTGCCGCCGAGCTCGAAGACGGCAGGCTTCATCGCCGCGCCCGCGAGCGCGGCGACGGCCTTGCCCGCGCGCGTGCTGCCCGTGAGCGTGACGCCATGCACCCGCCGATCCGCGATCAGGCGCGCCACGGCCGCATCGCGGATCAGCAGGACTTGGAAAACCCCGCGCGGCAGGCCGGCGCGGGCGAAGATTTTTTCGAGCGCGAGTGTGCAGCGCGGGACGTTGAGCGCGGGCTTGAGCAGGACGGCGTTGCCGCCGACAAGCACCGGCACGGCAGCGCGCACGACCTGCCAGAACGGAAAATTCCACGGCATGATTGCGAGCACGGTGCCGAGTGGCTCGAAGGTCACGCGCGCCCCCGCGGGCGCGCCCATGGGACGTTCGTCGGCGAGCAGCCGCGCGCCGTGCTGCGCGTAGTAGGTGCACAGCAGCGCGCATTTCTCCACTTCGGCGCGCGCCTGCGCGATCGGCTTGCCCATCTCGGCCGTGGCGAGCGCGGCGAGGGCGTCGCGCCCGGCGAGCAGGGCGCGGCCGAGCCGGCGGAACACCACGGCTCGCGTGGCCATGCCGAGTTTCCGCCATTGGCTTTGTCCGGCTGATGCGCGGGCCACGATGCGCTCCACCTCTGCGTCCGAGTGTCCGTGATAGCTAGCCAGCCGACAGCCGGTGGTGGGATTCTTCGAAGCGAAGCGCATCGCGCCAATCTCCGCTTCCGCTGAGACCTGACAATGGAATTTCGCGCGGCATGGAGGTTCAGTCGTGCCGGTTTTTCCAGAGACCACTTGCCGCAGGCGCGCGGTTCGTGCGTGATGCGTTCATGGCCCGAGGTGAAAAGCGACCGGTGACGGTGCATACGATTGCGAAGCACGTGGGCGTGTCGCCGTCCGCGGTCTCGACCGTGCTCGCCAACCGCCACGAGGAGAGGCGCCTTGCGCCCGCGACGGTGGAAAAAATCCGCGCGGCCGTGCGCGAGCTCGGCTACGTGCCGAACATCGCTGCGCGCCGCCTGCGCGCGCACGACCCCGAGGTGCACCACCACGAGCTCGGCATCCTCACGTCGTTCGAGGCGCCGGTGTTTCTCGTGAGCCGCGTGCTGCGGCAGGTGCAGCGCCTCGCCGATGCGCGCACCGGCGCCGGCCGGCGCTACTCGATCTCGATCGAGATGTTTCATGCGGGGCGGCTGCGCGCGATGCCCGGCCTGCTCAACGCGAGCCGCTTCAACGGCGTCATCGTCACCAACACGGTGCCCGAGGACGATGCGTTTCTGGCGGGCACCACGCTGCCCTACGCGGTGGTCGTGCTCGGCCGCCGCCTGCCCAACTATTGCTGCGTGCTCGACACGCCCGGCGAGATCGGGCGGAAGGCGGCGGAGATTTTGCTGAAGGGCGATTGCCGCAGCCCAGTCGTGCTCACACCTGCGCTGCTCACCCAAAGCACGGCCGAGCGGGCGGAGGCGTTTTGTGCCACGGTGCGGGCGGAGACTGGGCGCGAGGCGGCGCGCGTGGCCGCGCTGGGTTTCACTCCGGCGAACGGGGCCGAGGCCTTGCGCGCGCATCTCGGCGCGGGCCGGCGCTGCGACGGACTTTACGCGGTGACGGACAGCCTCGCGCTCGGGGCCTACCAGGCGATCAAGGATGCCGGCCGGCGCATCCCGAAGGACATCGCGGTCGTCGGGGTCGGGGATCATGAGCACGCGGATTTCTTCGACCCACCGCTCACGTGCGTGGGACCGTCGAACGACACGATTGTCGAGCAGGTGGTGACGCAGCTTTTTTACCTGATGACTCACAGGCGGGTGAAGCCCGTGGAAATCTTCGTGCCGCCGTCGGTGGTGCGGCGGGCCTCGGCGTGAGCCGGGCCCGGACTGGAGTTTGGGCTTGGCCGCAAATTTTGCGCTTGCGACTAAATCGATTTAGCATTTCCGGTTTCCCGTTCAACCCCGCACCCCATGAATCCGATCCTGCCCTTCCTGCGCGCCCCTGTGCTGCGCCTCGTGCTGTTTCTGGCGCTCATCCCGACGGCGCTCTTCGCCGCCGATGCAGGCGTGATTGGCGGCGTGGTGAACAATTCCGCCACCGGCAACCTCCTGCAAGGAGCGCGGGTGGAGATTCCGGCCCTCGGGCTTTCGACCCTGGCCGATAACACCGGCCGCTACCAGTTGGCCGGTGTGCCGGCCGGCACGCACGAGCTTGTCGCCTCGTATGTGGGCCTCGATGCCGCGCGCTCGTCGGTCATCGTCGCGGCGGGGCAGCGCGCGGTGCGCGACTTCGATCTGAGCGCGGGAATCTACAGGCTGGACAAGTTCGTCGTGGCCGGGCCGCGCGAGGGCAACGCCGCCTCGATCACGGCGCAGCGGAACGCCGACAACGTGAAGAACGTCGTCGCGCTCGATGCCTTCGGCAATTTGCCCAACATGAGCGCGGGCGAGGTCGCAATCCGGCTGCCGGGTGTGGCGGCGGCGCTCGATGACGAGGGCAACGTCACCGGCCTCATTATCCGCGGGCAGGGCGCCGCGAATAACCGCATCACGGTCGATGGCGATTTGATCGCGAGCACGGCGAACCTGAGCCGCCAGTTTCAGACCCACTCGATGACGGGCGCGATGTTCGAGCAGCTCGAGGTCATCAAGGGCCACACGCCGGACAAGTCGGCCGACTCCGTCGGCGGCACCGTCAACCTTGTCACCCGCTCGCCGCTTTCGATGAAGGAGAAGCGCCGCATGACCTACAATTTTTCGACGCGCCTCGCCCCTACGCTGGGGGCCGATCAGGTGCAACTCCGCCGCGAGCATCCCGCGCATCCGCTGCTCAACGGCTCCTATCAGGAGGTCTTCGATGCGTTCGGCGGCGAGCGGAATCTCGGCGTGGCGGTGAATGCTTTCTACAGCGAAAACGTTGCGGGCGGCTTCCGCACCATTCGCGATTTCCAGAACACCACCGCGCAGCCCGCTTATCTCTACACGTGGGCGAATCAGGATTATTTCAACAACCGCAAGCAGGCGTCCGTGAACGCCAAGGTCGACTACCGCGTCACGCCGGGCACGCGGCTCTCGTTTAACGCGATCTATAACGATGCCTTCGAGCCGTTCAACCGGCTCTATGAGGTCACGGCGCTGACCGCGCAGTCCGTCGCGACGCTCGATGCCGCGGGCAATCCCACCGGCATCGGGGCGATTCTACCGAATTTCACCAACACCGTCACTCAGGCCCGTCCGCTGGCGGCCTCCATTATCCGGCTCAACGAGACCATGTTCTCTTTCCACAACCGCACGCGCGCGGTGAGCCTCGGCGGCGTGCATGACTGGGATCGGATCAAGGCGGAGTGGACCGCCAGCTACAGCCGCGCGAAACCCAATCTCGGCGTCGGCGGCGGCGGCACGCTCACGCTGGATCTGCCCGGCGTCGGCTGGAAACTGGATCGCACGAACTCGGACCTCTATCCCGCTTTCACGCAGACGGACGGGCCCAACTACCGCGACATCTCGCTCTACCGGCCCAACGGCCAGCTCAACGCCCGTCGCAACACCCGGCTCTCCGAGGTCACCGGCCTGCGCGGGGATGTGAGCTATCGGCTGCGGACCGAATTTGCCGCGACGCTCAAGGGCGGCTTCAGCACGCGCGAGCAGGTCTCGGGCGTGACCAACAACGACCAGCGCTGGAACTACGCGGGCGGCACGCGCCCCTTCGCCGCCGATGCGTCGCTCACGCGCTGGATCAGCGAGCGCACCTCGTTCGCGCCGCCGGCCTTCGAGACCGCCTCGCTGATCAACCATTACAAGCCGACCGATTCCGCCCTCTGGACGGAGGATAACTATTTCCGCGAGTCCCAAAAATTCATCAACAACCGCACGCTCACCGAGGACGTGACGGCGGGCTACGTGATGGCGCAGGGCAAGGCCGGCCGCTTCGGCTTCCTCGGCGGCGTGCGCCAGGAGCGCACCAGGGTCGATGCGTTCGGTTACGTGCGCGCCCGCCAGCTTAGCCCCACGGCGCTGCAACAGTCGGACCCGGCGGGCTCCGCGCAGCGCGACTACGCGAACAACGCCCGGCGCCTCAAGACCGATTACACCGACAATTTCCCGAGCATCCACCTGAGCTGCGATATCACGCGCAACCTCAAGGCCCGGGCCTCGTGGTCCACGAGCTTCGGCCGCCCGCCCCCGTCGAATCTCCTGCCCAGCGAGACGCCCAACGAAACTGCGAACCCGCCGACGCTCACGATCAGCAACCCGAGCCTGAAACCGCAATACGCCCGCGAGTGGGATGCCGCCCTCGAATATTATTTCGAGCCTGTCGGTCTCTTCTCTATCGGTTGGTTCAACAAAAACATCCGCGACTACATCGTCAGCGGCATCGACGGCGGTCGCGTCGGCACCGGGGCGAACAACGGCTTCAACGGTGACTACGCCGGCTTCCAGATTATCCAGACCGACAACGCCGGCTCCGCCGTGGTCAACGGCTGGGAGATTTCCTACCAGCAGCAGTTCACGTTTCTGCCCGGCATTCTGCGCACGCTCGGCGCCTCCGCGAACTTCACCTACCTGCGCACGCACGGCGTTTTCACCGGCACGACCTACCTGAACTCCAACCAGGTCGCCGGTTTCATCCCGCAGACCGGGAATCTGAACCTCTCGTGGCGCTACAAGGCCCTCGGCGCCCGCGTGCGCACCAACTACCACGGGCGCTACCTCAACGCCTTCGGCGGCATCACGACGCCGCAGCGCAACCAATACCGCTTCGCGCGCACCGTGACGGACCTCGGGTTCACGTGGCAACTGCGGCCGAACGTGCAGCTCTTCTGGGATATTTCTAACCTCACCAACGAACGGCAGGCCTTCTACCGTTTCATCCCGGCGCAGATGGAGCGCACGATCATCAACGGCACGACGTGGACGATGGGCGTGAGCGGGCGGTTTTGAAAAGTAGGGCGGGTCTCTGACCCGCCTTTCCGAAAATGAAAATATTTTATTCCTCCGGCTCAGCGCTCGCCCTCGTTCTCGTTTTTTCGATCAGTGGATTTGCCGCACAATCAGGGCAGGTCAAAGACCTGCCCTACTCAAAATCCGCCGAGGAAAAACTTCCCCGCCTCGCCTACAACAACCCCGGCACGCTCGTCGATCTCGGCGTCGGGCTCTGGGCGTGGCCGCTGCCGATGGACTACAACGGCGACGGCCTCATGGACCTCGTCGTCGTCTGCACCGACAAGCCCTCCAACGGCACGTGGTTCTTCGAGAACAGCGGCCAGACCGATCCGCAGACAAAGCTCCCGATTTTTAAACCGGCCGTGCTCGTGGGAAAATCCGCGGCGTCGGTCGGCATTTCTTACGTCACGGGAAAGCCAGTTGTCACCGCGACGGCCTCGACGCGACCGGCCGGCAGCGAAACCTACAACTACCGCGGAAATATTTATCCGGATTTCCTGAAGTCGCAGTTCGAGCAGCCGCAGAAACTCGGTGTGCCCGAAAAAATTCTCACGCAGCCCGGCAGCATTCGCCAGAACCAGTGGCAGCTCGTGGACTACGATGGCGACGGTGCGCTCGATGTGACCGTCGGGATTGATTTCTGGGGCGACTTCGGCGCGCTCAACGGCGGTGCGGGGGCGTTCAACGCGCAGGGTGAATGGACACGCGGCAAACTCCGCGGCTACGTTTACCTCCTCCGCAACACCGGCACGACCGCCGCGCCCACCTACGCCGCACCCGTCCGGCTCCAAGCCGGCGGCGCCGACATCGATCCCTACGGCATGCCCTCGCCGATGTGGGGCGATTTCCGCGGCACCGGAAAACTCGATCTGATCTGCGGCGAGTTCCGCGACGGTTTCACCTTCTACGAAAACACCGGCACGCGCACGAAGCCCGCCTACGCCGCCGGTCGCGCGCTCACGCTCGGCGGCCAGCGTCTCACTATGGACCTCTGTATGATCACGCCGACGGCGGTGGACTTTAACGGCGACGGTTTCCTCGACATCGTGTGCGGCGACGAAGACGGCCGCGTGGCGTTGCTCGAAAACACGGGCAAGACCGTGGATGGGATGCCGCAGTTTCTCCCGCCGCGCTACTTCCGGCAGTTCGCGGCCGACGTGAAATTCGGCGCACTCTGCACGCCCTGCGCGTTCGATTGGGACGGCGACGGCGACGAAGACCTCATCGTCGGAAATTCCGCCGGCTACATCGCGTTCATCGAGAATCTCGGCGGCACCCCCACGCGCTGGGCCGCGCCGCGCTACTTGAGCGCCGACGGAAAGCTTATCCGCGAGCAGGCCGGCCCCAACGGCTCGATCCAAGGCCCCGCCGAGGAGAAATGGGGCTACTCCATTCTCAGCGTCGCCGATTGGGACGGCGACGGCCTGCCCGACATCATGACCAACGGCATCTGGGGAAAAGTCGTCTGGTATAAAAATATCGGCACGCGCACCGCGCCGAAACTCGCCGCCGCGCAGCCCGTCGAGCTCGCGCTGCCGCCCGGCGCGGCGAATCCCGCGCCCGCGTGGACTTGGTGGAAGCCGCAGGGCAACGAACTCGTTTCCCAGTGGCGCACGACACCGCAGATGATCGATTGGAATGGCGATGGCCTCATGGACCTCGTGATGTCCGACGCCGACGGCTACCTCGCGCTCTACGAGCGCAAACGCGGGGCTAACGGCAAACTCGAGTTGCTCCCCGCGCAGCGCGTGTTCTGGAGCGAGGGCGCGAGCGTGTTCAACAGCAACGGCCAGCCCACGAACAAGGAGTCCGGCCCGCTCCGTCTCAACGACGGCGACTTCGGCCGCGGCGGCC
>JANXSC010000510.1 GCA_025352845.1 Opitutaceae bacterium | reverse complement strand
CAATAGCCGTTAACGATCATGTTTACGGCATCCTGCGTCGAGATGGCGCGCTGGTTGCAGTAGAAGATTTGGTCTTCACCCACCTTCGTCGTGCTGGCCTCGTGCTCGACCCGCGCCGAGCTGTTCTTCACCTCGATGTAGGGAAAGGTGTGCGCCCCGCACTGATCGCCGATGAGCAACGAGTCGCATTGCGAGTAGTTGCGGGCGTGGGTCGCGCCCTTCAGGATTTTCACCAGGCCGCGATAGCTGTTCTGGCCGTGACCGGCGGAGATGCCCTTCGAGATGATGGTGCTGCGCGTGTTCTTGCCGATGTGGATCATCTTCGTGCCGGTGTCGGCCTGCTGATAATTATTCGTCAACGCCACCGAGTAGAATTCTCCGACCGAGTTGTCACCCTGCAACACGACCCCCGGATACTTCCAGGTGATGGCCGAGCCGGTCTCGACCTGCGTCCAGGTAATCTTCGAGTTTCGCCCTTTGGCGAGACCTCGCTTCGTAACGAAGTTGTAGATGCCGCCCTTGCCGTTCTCATCGCCCGGATACCAGTTCTGCACGGTCGAGTATTTGATTTCGGCGTTGTCCAGCGCGATGAGTTCGACGACCGCGGCATGGAGTTGGTTCTCGTCGCGCATCGGGGCGGTGCATCCTTCGAGATAACTCACATGGCTGCCCTCGTCGGCGATGATGAGCGTGCGCTCGAACTGGCCGGACTTGGCGGCGTTGATGCGGAAATAGGTGGATAACTCCATCGGGCAACGCACCCCTTTGGGGATATAGCAGAACGAACCGTCGGTGAAGACCGCCGAATTGAGCGTCGCGTAGAAGTTGTCCGTGTAAGGAACCACCGAACCGAGATACTTCTTCACCAAGTCCGGATGCTCCTGCACCGCTTCGCTGAACGAGCAGAAGATAACTCCCTTCTCGCCAAGCTGCTTCTTGAAAGTGGTGCCGACGGACACGCTGTCCAACACCGCATCCACCGCCACGCCCGCCAGCCGCATGCGTTCGTGGAGGGGAATACCGAGCTTCTCGAAAGTTTCCAAAATCTTCGGATCCACTTCGTCCATGCTCTTCGGCCCGTCAGCAAGATTCTTGGGCGCGACGAAGTAAGTGATGTCCTGATAGTCGATCGGCGGATAATGGGCCTTCTGCCACGTCGGCGCCTGCAGGGTCGTCCAGTGGCGATACGCTTTCAGCCGCCATTCCAGCAGCCACTCCGGCTCGTTCTTCTTGTGCGAGATGAACCGGATGATGTCCTCGTTCAACCCCGGCGGCGCAGACTCCGTCTCGATGTCTGTGTAAAAGCCGTATTTGTATTCAGTTTTTTTGACCAGTTCTTCGATGGTGTCAGTAGAGGTGCTCATGCTTCAGTCGGTTTGATGGTTGCTGAACGAGCCGGAACCTCTGGCTCCGCTCAGGCGCTACCCATGGTGATGCGCGTCGCAAGACCGGTCGGTCGGCGCATCGGCGACGGCAGTGGTCAGTGGCACCAGTTCCGCTTGAAGCAGGTAGGCCTCCACCTCGTCCCCATTAACATCTGCCAGCATATGCCCGTTGATCTCGACACAGGGCGAAAGGCTCTGCCCGCTCCTAGCGATCATCTCCGTGCGGAACAATGGGTTTTTGATGATATCGCGATCTTCGTAAGCCAGATTGTATTTTCGCATGATGGAGCGCACGCCTTGGCTCCAACCGCAGGAAGTTTTCAAATAGGCCGTGATCGTGGGTGTTTTCATTGATGGATTGTTTTTCGTTTTTTGTTTTCTGGTTGAGGTCGGTCGTAATCTTGCGGTCGCTTCCTCCCGGTAAATCGGTCGCACAAACGAGCCGGCGCGGAAGCCGCTCAGCCCTTCCCACGGTTGAAGCCCAAGGCGCTCATTCGCGACGCAGCGGCCCGTCCCCACCACTTCATTTCCCTTCAAACGCCGAAGGCGTTCCGGAACGCGGGCTCTCGCGGCGGCTGGTTCGCCCGTTCGCTGCGTGGGTTTGGCCGGGCAGTTCATAGTCCTGGTTCGATCACACTCAGCCTTCGCCGTTGTTTCCGATCGCTTCAACCGGACATCCCTCCATGGCTTCCATGCAAAGCGCTTCCTCCTCCGGGGTGGTCGGTTGCTTAAACACATAGGAGTAGCCGCCATCGGCGCTGCGCGTGAAGTTGGCCGGGGCCGTCTCACGGCACAGGTCGCAGTCAATGCACTGCTCATCGACGTAAAATTTTCCGGCCACGTTTTCCGCGTATTTATTGGTCAGGTTAGCCATGGATTTTATTTGGTTTCATGCACTCGGGCTCACGTCGATTCAGTCGACTCGGGGTTGCGCGCCGGCCCTTCGATTCTGTCGGCGCGCTACCGACTTTCTAAGTCTCCTGCTTTAGAAATGAGTAGGCGGCGCCATGGTGCCCGTCAAGCGATTATCTAAAGTATTTTATTTAGAAAAGAGTTGGTCGATTCGACTGGCCTTGGCCATGGTGGGCCGTAAGTTTTGCCCCATGAGAAAACGCGCGGCGGCCGGCAAAAAACCGGATCGGGTTCCCCGTCGGCAAGCGATCGTGCGCCTGCTCAAGCAGCAGGGGCCGGGCGATTCCGAAGCCCTGGCGGCGCAATTGGGCATCTCCGCGATGGCCGTTCGGCAGCACCTCTACGCGCTGCGTGCGCAAAAACTGGTGACCTACCAGGAAGAGCAACGCCCCATCGGGCGGCCGGCCAAAATGTGGTGTCTGACGCCGGCCGCCGAGTCCCATTTCCCCGATGCCCATGCGGGCTTGACCGTGAATTTGCTCCACGCGGTCGAACAGACCTTCGGCGAGGAAGGCGTCAAGCGCGTCGTGTTGCAAAGCACGCAGCAGCAGATCGAGAACTACCGGTCCCGCATCCCGGCTCGCGCCTCGCTGCAGAATCGGCTGAAGAAGTTAATCTCCCTCCGTAACGAAGAAGGCTACATGGCGGAAGTGCAGCGCCAGCCCGACGGCTCATTCCTCCTGATTGAGAACCACTGCCCCATTTGCGCAGCGGCCACCGTCTGCTCCAAGCTCTGCGACGCGGAACTCGAGGTCTTCCAGGCGATCCTGGGAGAGGACGCCGTAATCGAGCGGACGGAACACATGCTGGCGGGCGCCCGCCGCTGTGTTTACTGCATCCGCACGGCCGGGCGGAGATGAGAGTCAGTCGGAGAAGAGGCGCGGCCAACCACGCCGGAACTTAGAGCCGTAGCAGGCTGCGTTACTACTCGATATGATAGAATGACATTACGGAGTTACTCATGCTTCTCGACACGCTCAACCGCTCATTGCGCGACCTGCGTATTTCAGTTACCGACCGCTGCAACTTCCGCTGCGTCTATTGCATGCCCAAGGAAGTCTTCGGCGGCGATTTCCAATTCCTTGAGCGCGAGCAGTTGCTCACCTTCGAGGAAATAACGCGGCTGGCCCGCGTGTTCGTGACGCTGGGCGCGGAGAAGATTCGCCTCACCGGCGGCGAGCCGCTGGTGCGGCGCAATCTGGAGCGCCTCATCGCCATGCTGTCGTCAATCCCCGGCGTGGACCTGACCCTGACCACCAACGGCTCGCTGCTCGCCCAGCAAGCGCAGGCGCTCAAAGACGCGGGCTTGCAACGCGTGACCGTGAGCCTGGACTCGCTGGACGATGCCGCGTTCAAGGCCATGAACGACGTGGATTTTCCGGTGGCAAAGGTGCTGGCAGGAATCGCCGCCGCCGCCGCTGTCGGCCTTGCACCCATCAAAATCAACATGGTCGTCAAGCGCGGCATGAACGAGCACAGCATCGTGCCGATGGCGCGCCACTTCAAAGGCACGGGCCACATTTTGCGCTTCATCGAATATATGGATGTGGGGCACACCAACGGCTGGCGGCTGGACGACGTGGTATCAGCGGCGGAGATCATCTCCCTCCTTGATGCCGAACTGCCGCTGGAGCCGGTGGCCCCGAACTATCGCGGCGAGGTGGCCAACCTTTGGCGCTACAGCGACGGCTCCGGCGAGATCGGCGTGATTGCCTCCGTGACGCAAGCCTTCTGCCGCGATTGCACCCCCGCCCGCCTGTCGCCTGAAGGCTCGCTCTATACCTGTCTGTTTGGCCTCAGCGGATTTGATTTGCGCGCCCGGGTGCGCGACGGGGCCTCGGACGAGGAACTGGCCCGCGCCATTGGCCGGGTGTGGCAGGTGCGCGGAGATCGCTACTCCGAGATTCGTTCGGCGGCCACGGTGCACCTGACCAAAGTGGAAATATCGCACATCGGCGGGTGAGGCCACCACTTGACAAGGCTTTTTATGCACGCCGCCTGCGGAAGCTCGACCGGCAGTCCCAGCTGCAGATCGTCCGTTATCTGGATGAACGCATCGCACGATGCGGAAGACCCCACTCGATTCGGAAAACCGCTGAGCGGCGGGCAGCACGGCTACTGGCGTTATCGAGTCGGCGATTTTCGCATCATCGCACGCATCGAACGCGAGTGCTTGCACGTGCTCGTGGTCAAGGTCGGGCACCGCTCGACGGTTTACGACTGAGCGACAGGCTGAAAAAAAACAGCCTCACGCGGAGGAGAAAACAACTCCGCCCTCCGCGAACTCCGCGCCTCCGCGTGAGATTATTCCTCAGCGCAGGAACGCCTCGTGCAACCCGCCGTCGACGGTGACGATTTGCCCCGTCGTTTTGGAGAGGCGCTGCGAGACGAGGAGGAAATATGCCTCGGCTTGGTCGGCGGGCGTGATGGGCGCTTTCGTCAGCGTGCGGTCGGCGTAGAACTGGGCCAACTTCTTCACGAGCGACTCGGTCGCCTCGTCGTCGGCGTAGGGGATGTTGTATTTCGCGAGCGAGCCGATCACGCGGTCGCGCGGAAACATCGCGCTGCCCTGCACGACCGTCGCGGGGGCGACGCCGTTCACGCGCACAAGCGGCGAGAGCTCCATCGCAAGTTCGCGCACGAGGTGGTTGGCGGCGGCCTTCGAGCAATCGTAGGCGACGGAGCCTTTTTTCGCGACGGCGGCGTTGGCGCTCGTGGTGAGAACGAGCTGGCCCTTGAGGCCCTGTTCTTTCCAGGTCTTGAACGCCTCGTCGCCGACGATGTAGCTGCCGGTGACATTCACGCCGAAGGTGAAGGCCCACTTGTCGTCAGGAATGTGGCCCGTGGTGTCGCTCGGCCAGAAGACGCCGGCGGTGACGCAGATGGAATCGAAGCCGCCGTAGGCGAGCGCAACATCATCGAGCATCGCGCGCACGCTGGCGCGATCGGTGATGTTCGCGGCGAGGCCGACGGCCGGGCCGCAGTTGGAGAGGCCCGTGCCGGCGACGCCGATACCGAGGCCGAGTTTGTCGGTGATCTCTTTGGCGGTGGCCTGCGCGGTCTCGACCTTCATGTCCACGCACACGATGTGCGCGCCTTCTTTCACGAGGCGGTGCGCGGTTTCCTTGCCGATGCCAGAGCCGGCACCGATCACGATGATGACCTGACGCGCGAGTTCCTTCTCGGCGGGCATGCGCTTGAGCTTCGCCTCCTCGAGCAGCCAATATTCGATGTCGAACGCCTCCTGCTGCGGGAGCGCGATGTAGGTGTCGATGGCCTCGGCGCCGCGCATGACTTCGACGGCGCAGTTGTAGAATTCGGCGGTGACACGGCTCTCGGACTTGTCCTTGCCCCATGCGATCAGGCCGAGGCCGGGGATGAGCACGACCGTCGGATTCGGGTCGCGCTGCGCGGGCGAGTTGGCGTGTTTGCACTTCGCGTAGTAGGAGGCGTAGTC
>JANXSC010000487.1 GCA_025352845.1 Opitutaceae bacterium | reverse complement strand
GGAGGTTCGCCTCGCGAAGGAAATGGCGGCGAGTTTTCGATTAAACTACGCTCGGGCCGAGGCGATGGCGCGGGGGGCGGAGTAGGGTGGAAAGAGGTGGTGCCGGAGGAGAGGTCAACTCGGCGTCCGGGAAGTGGCACGGGCGTCCCGCCCGTGGCGCGGAGGCGTCGCGCCGCTACCCATCTCTCCCGAGGGCGAGACGACCAGGCCGCGTCGGATCAGCTAGGCTTCACTTGCGGTCACATCCAGTTGAAAGGTTGGGTTAATATCCGCGCTTCCGTTTTGAAAAAAAAATCCCAACATCCCGCGTTCCCTATCCATCGTGAGCCAACCTGAAAACTCCAACGACGAATCCAACGTCACACCCGACCGGCTGACGACACTCCGTGAGAAGGCGATGGGCTTCTGGGATCACCTTGAGGAATTGCGCGGCACGATCGTCAAGAGCGTCATCGCGTTTATCGTGTTTGCGGTGTTGGTCGGCATTTTTGTCACGGAGTTTAACCATCTTCTGCTGTGGCCGCTGGAGTATGTGGCGAAGGATTTTCCTGATTTTCCAACGAAGCTCGGCATGAACTCGATCATGGAGCCGTTCAACATGGTGATCCAGATGTGTGTCTTTGGTGGCCTTGTGCTCGCTTCGCCCTTCATTCTGTTTTTCGTCGGCCAATTCGTGGCACCGGCGCTCACGCAGCGCGAGATGAAAGCCGTGCTGCCGATGTGCCTCTCGGCGCTGGTGTTGTTTCTGGTCGGGGCTTCGTTCGGCTTTTTTCTGCTCATGCCGAGCACGATTCGAATCTCGATCGAGCTGGCCAACCAGTTCGGCATCGAGAACCGCTGGACCGTGGGGACCTACTACAGCACGCTCACATGGCTGGTGGTCGGCGCCGGAGGCGTGTTCGAGTTTCCTCTCGTGATTGTTCTCCTCGTCTGGCTCGGCATCATGACGACGGCTTTCCTGCGGAAATACCGCCGCCATGCGGTGGTGGTGATCTTCATCATCGCGGCGATCGTGACGCCGACGCCCGATCCGTTTACGCAGACCCTTTTTGCGATCCCGCTCTACGCGCTCTACGAAATCGCGATCCTCGTGTCGTCCCGAGTGGAGAAGAAGCGGCTGGCGAAGGCGAAAGTCTGAGCGGGCGGGTGTCGCCGCAGACCGTGAGACTCACATGCCTTTTTTGATAAAGGCGATATCGCTGCTGCTGTCCTTGATGCGAATCGTCTTCTGGCCCTGTGTGTCCTTGCCGATGTAGTCGATGCTGGCGGCGACGAGCACGGGGAGATTTTTCCGGATGTCGCGGCTCTCGCCCTCGCTGGTGACATCGACGGTCCAGATTTCCGACGGCGGGCGGCCCTCGGCGGCCTCCTTGTTTTCGCGGGCGGAGAGCTTCAGGTATTTCTCATACACGACGATCGTCACTAAATACTCGCGGAAGCCCGCGAATTCCGTGCGCGGCGGATCCTGCACGGTCATGGTTTGGTAGATAGGCCGGCCTTGGGAATCGGTGCCGACTTGCACGCGCTCGGTGCGGACCTGGCCCGGCAGCGTGATGTAAACGGGCTCGGAGACCATCTCGCGCTTCATCTGCGGCGGGCCGACGCCGTAATCGAGATCAACGACCATGTCGGGCTTGGTGTTCGGCGGCGCCTCATACATGCCCTTGCCGGAGAGCGCGGTCTTCACGTAGCCGGCCGCTTCCTTGTAGCGCAGCGAGTCGTCGGCGACGAGCGGGTTCTTGTTTTTGATCTCGTAGGAGATCGCGGGCTCGGCGTTGGGCTTGGCGAGCGAATCGATCTTAAGTTCGTGGGTGGTGGCACAACCCGCGAGGAGCAGACTGGAGAGCAACAGGGAAAACGCGGCGCGGAAACCAAGGGGAATTTGGCGGCGCGTCGTCGAAACCGATGGGCGGTCGGCATTCATGGTGATCGGAGCGGACCATACTGGTCACAACGCGCGACGCAACTCCAAGCGTGAAACTCTTTGGCGCCGGGCGCGGCAGCGACGAAGTCCAACCGGCGACCAGCCGGTCAATCAATCGCGCTTGTCCGCGCGCTGGGCGCGGAGCACCACGCGAAACATCTGGATGCAAAGCCAGAACACCCCGGTCATGCACGCGGAGCAGAGCGCGCCCCAGAGGAGAATCATGTTTTTATCGGTCGACGGCACGTGCGTCGAAACCTTCGTGTAGATGAAAATGAAAAACGCGATTACCAGCACCGCATCGACGATGAGACTGGTGGGAGAAGTGAGCTTCGTTTCCGGCTGCGACATGGGGGCAGGGAGAAGGACAAGCAGCGCCTTGTCCACGGAAAATTAGCGGCGGGCGCGGCGGCCACGCGACGGCTAAAGTTGTTTCGGAATTCCCTGGGTGAGGACTTCCGGAGCGCTCGAGGTGACGAGCACGTTGTCCTCGATCCGCACGCCGCCGAGGTGCAGATGCTGCTCGACGAGCGGCCAGTTGAC
>JANXSC010000477.1 GCA_025352845.1 Opitutaceae bacterium | reverse complement strand
GAAATCCACGAACATGCCCTGCGCCGTCTCGGGCCGCAGGTAGGCGACGGACGAGGCGTCGGTCATCGCGCCGACGTTCGTCTGGAACATCATGTTGAACGCGCGCGCCTCGGTGAGGCTGCCGGGCTCGCCGGTGGCGGGGGAGGGGATGAGCGGGATTTCGTCGGGCTTAGCCTCGGTGAAATCTTTCGCGACGACAGGAGCGAGCGTGCCCTGAATGGCTTTTTTGCGCTTAAACGTCTCGGCTGCGGCTTGGAGTTCTTCGATGGTTTTCTCGCTTTCGAGCGCGCTCACGTAACCGATGACGGTAGGAGAAATTAGGCGATGTGTTTGTGGATCAAATTTACTGACGGCTTCGCCACGGCTCATCTTTACGCTTACGATCAGAAATTCAATCAAAGCTTGGGATACGGTGGCATCGTTTAGTGTAACTGCCGCGAAAAACAACTGATCCGCCCGAAACCGCTGCTTGCTCACCTTGCAGTCCACCAGCGGATCGCTGAAGCCGGCGACGTGGCCCGAGGCCTCCCAGACCTTCGGGTGCATGATGATCGAGGTCTCGATGCCGACGATGTCGTCGCGGCGGCGCACCATGTCGGCCCACCAGCAGTCGCGGATGTTCTTCTTCAGCTCGGAGCCGAGCGGACCGTAGTCGAAGAAGCCGTTGAACCCGCCGTAGATTTCCGACGACTGAAAGATGAAGCCGCGCCGCTTCGCGAGCGCGACAATGGCATCCATGGTGACAGCGGGAGTGGTCGATTCTGCGGACATAAGAAGTGAGAGGTAGCCTGCGCGATGGGGCGGGGTCAATTCTTCGCTTGGGGAATTACGTCCAAGGCAACTCTGGGCTCGCGGCCTTCGTCTCGACATTGCCCAATTCACTTCACCCCATGTCACACCCCAACCGCCGCGATTTCCTCAAAACGACCGCTGTTGCCGGTGCCGCGGTCACGTTCGGCGAATTCTCGCTGCGTGCGGCACAGGCGGCAGAAGTTCCCGGTGCTTCGTCCGGAGCGATTCCGCCCGCGCCGTCCTGGATCGACAAGCCGATGCGCTGGGCGCAGCTCACGCTCGTCGAGGATGATCCGGGCAAATTCGACCTGAATTTCTGGCTCGATTACTTTGCGCGCACGAAATCCGACGCAGTGTGTCTGAGCGGCGGCGGGTGCGTGGCGTATTATCCGACGACAATCCCGTTTCATCATCGCAGCGCGTGGCTCGGTGACCGCGATGTGCTCGGCGAACTCATCGCGGGTTGCCGCAAGCTCGGGATGGTGATCGTCGCGCGCACCGATCCGCACGCGACCTATGACGACGCGGAGGCGGCGCACCCGGAGTGGATTCACGTCAACGCCGACGGTCAGCGCCGGCGACACTGGGCGTCGCCCGAGATGTGGGTTACCTGCGGGCTCGGGCCCTACAACTTTGAGTTCATGACCGAGGTGAAGCGCGAGATCGCGACGCGCTACCGGCCAGACGGGATTTTTATCAACCGCTGGGACGGCTCGGGGCAGTGCCACTGCGAGCACTGCAAAAAGAATTTCCGCGCGGCGTCGGGCTTCGAGCTGCCGCGTTCGAACAATCCGCAGGACCCGGCGCGCCGCGCCTACATTTTGTGGCGGCAGGAGCGGCTCTTCGCGCTCTGGCGCACGTGGGACGACGCGGTGCGCGCGATCAACCCCGACTCGTGCGTGATCCCCAACGGCGGGGGCGGCGCGACGAGCTCGCTCGACATGAAGCGCATCGGCGAACTCGCGCCCACGCTGATGGCTGATCATCAGGCGCGGCGCGGTGTGATGCCGCCGTGGGGCAACGGGAAACGAGGCAAGGAATTTCGCGCCACGCTGGGCAACAAACCCATCGTGGGAATTTTCAGCGTCGGGCTGGAGGAGCCCTATCGTTGGAAAGATTCGGTGCAGCATCCCGCCGAGATTCGGCTCTGGGCGATCGACGGGATCGCGAACGGCCTGCGGCCGTGGTTCACGAAGTTCGCCGGCAGCGTCAACGATCCGCGCTGGCTGAAACCCGTCGAGGAACTCTACCGCTGGTGCGCAGCGAACGAGAAATACCTGCGCAACGAGCGGCCGCTCGCGCGCGTGGCAATCGTCTATTCGCAGCAGTCGATGTGGTTTCACGCCGCCGACGGGGCGCGCGCGAAGATGGATGATGCCGCAGACGGCTGGTATCATGCGCTGATCGAGGCGCGCGTGCCGTTTGAGATGGTGCATGACCGGCTGCTCGACGCGGAGCACCTCGCGGCGTTCAAGACGCTCATCTTGCCGAACATTGTCGCGCTCTCCGACGCGCAGTGCGCGCAGCTCCGGGCCTTCGTGGCGCGTGGCGGTGGACTCGTCGCGACCTCGGAGACTTCGCTCTGGGACGAGTGGGGCGTGAAGCGAAAAGACTTCGGCCTTGCCGCGCTCTTCGGCGTGAGTTTCACGGGGAAAATTGAGGGGCCGATGCGCAACGCCTACGTGGGCCTCGAGCACGACGTCGCGCGTCCGCACCCGCTGCTGCTCGGACTGGAAGATGCGCCACGGATCATCCACGGCGTGTCGCGCGTGGAGGTGAAGGCGACGGAGAAATTCCCCGCGCCGCCGCTCACGCACATCCCGTCGTATCCCGATCTGCCGATGGAGAAGGTCTTCACGCCGACACCGCGCACGGACATCCCGCAGGTTTTCCTCCGCGAGATCGCGGGCGCGGGCGGTGCGACGGGCCGAGTGGCGTATTTTCCGTGGGACATTGACCGCACCTTCTGGGAAGTGCTGTCGCCCGACCACGGAAAATTGCTCGCGAACGCGGTCGCGTGGGCGACGAACGAGCCGGCCCCCGTGACGGTTGCGGGCGTGGGCGTGCTCGACGTCACGCTCTGGCGGCAGAAATATTCCTTCACCGTCCACCTCGTGAATCTCACGAACCCGATGATGATGAAGGGTCCGATCCGTGAAACGATTCCGGTGGGTGAGCAGCGCGTGCGCGTGCGGTTACCCGCCAATGTGCAGGCGAAAGCGGTGCGCCTGCTCGTCGCTGACAGTGCGCCAGTGTTTCGCATGAACGGCGAGTGGCTCGACGTCACCGTGCCTTCGGTTGCCGAGCACGAAGTCGTGGCGGTGGATTTGGTGTAGGCGGGTGTCTTGCGCGCGCCTTGTCATTGCGGGCCCGCCTGCGGCGTCTGCAAGACAGACGCCCTACCGCTCCAGTTTCACGATCACGTAGGGCTGCTCCGTCGCGAGGTCGGGCCACATCCTGCCGTGGCCGGCGCGGTCGGTCGCCTCGATGAAATACATGAAATCCCACTGCGGCACAAGGAACTTGCCCGGCACGGTCGCGGCGAATTCGCCGGGGGTGGCGGTCGGCGTCATGGTGAGCGAGGCGTAGTCTTCGTATTGGGTGAGGTGGCGGTAGCGGAGCGTCACGGAGGCGACGGCGGATGACGATGAGACCTTCGCCGTGATGTGCAGCGGCGCGCCAATTTTCGCGGTCGTCAGACGCGAGCCTTCGATGCGTGGCGCTGCGGCGGCGCCCACGGGCGCGGGTTGCCAGACTTTTTCTTTCACCGTTTTCTCGTCGGGCGGGCAGCACTGGGCTTCGAGGTCTTTGAGGTCATGCTCGAGCTTCACGAGTTCGTCGCGCCAGTGACCGGCGAGGGCGTAGGGACGCGCGCCCATCGCGAGATCGAAGGTGTAGCGGTCGCCGGCGATGGCGACGAGTTCGCGCCAGGCGGCGACGGCATCGCGCGAGACATAGGTGGCGGCAAGCAACTCGGCGAGTTTCTGGCCGCGCTTGAAAAGGTTGTAGTGCACGGCGGCGATCGAGCGGCGGGCGTGGAAGCGCGCGAGCTGTGCGAGGATTTTCGCATCGGTGATCGTGGAGTCGAATTCGTTGCCGCGTTTCTGGCCGATGGCTTTTTCGGCGGCGGCGACGGAGCCAAGGATGGCGTCGGCGGTTTCGTCGAGCCAGCGGGCGGTCTGATCTGGCGTGCGCTTGGTGGTCGTGCCGCCGGCGAGGATGCGACGCGCGGCTTCCTCGAAGCTCTCGAACTGCTGCACGTCGGTGCCCGTATTTTTTGAATAGGCCTCGAGTGACGCGCCGAGGCTCTGGCGCTCGGCCCAGCCGCGCGTGGTCGGAAAACCACTGTAGGGGTAACACGCCGACGCGACGAGCATCGGCAGCACCTGCGACGAGCGGTGCAGCGCGGCCTCGACGTGCGGCGCGGCGGCGACGCCAAAGCGGCGCTCGAACTCGCGGCGCCACACCTCGGGCGGCGTGTCCGGGTTGTAGCCAACGCGGCCCCACACCTGAAAAAAGTGCCAGTAGCGCTCGAACTCGTAGTCGTAGTAGCGGTATTTTTCCGGCATGAGCGCGAACGGCGCCATGTCCGGCCGCTGCGCTTCCATCTTGGTGGCGAGCGGTTCGTTCACGTCCCAGATCGGACTGTCGTAGAGTTGCGCGCTCGCGGAGTAGCGGCGCACGTAGTCGGGGTCGGCCCAGAGGAGGATGCGCGCGGTGCCGCCGTTCCAGAGGCGCCAGTTCATATCGTAGCGTTTCGGGTAGCGCAGCAGGTCGGCGTAGCCGTGACGGCGGTTTTTTTGGTCGAGCGGGTTTACGTGCGTCGGGTGAAACGGCAGGCCCATCTGCTCCATCCAGAATTTCGTCTCGACGCGCAGCTTCACGCCGAGATCAAGTGCGGTGGCGATTACGCTATCGGGCGTGCCCTTCGCGCGCGCCTCGAAGAGCAGGTCGGGCCGCACGCGCTTCGTCATCGTGAACACCTCGCGCCAAAACGCGTCCATCTCCTCGCGCTTCAGGCCCGACTCCTCGTGGATGCGAAACTGGATCTCGTCGAGTGCGGGAAACGCGGCGCAAAATTTTTCCAGCGAGGCGAGGGTGTAGGCGTTAAGATTTTCGGTCGCGACGCCGGCGACGGTGTTCGGCACGGGCCGGCCGGCGGCGACGAATTCCTTCTCCCACTCGTTGCCGCCCGTCTGCACGCCGCCGCGGTAAATGTGATCCCAGATGCCGACGGCGACGCCGATGCCGCGATCATGGGCGAGCTCGATGAGGCGGTTGAGCGCGGCGTAATTTTTCCGCTGCTGCTCCGGCGTGAGGTCGCGCATATGCACGCCGGGAAAGCCGGGCGTGTCGAAAAAATACGGGTAACACGGCGCGAGGAAGCCGCCGTTCTCGTAGCCGAACACGATGAGAAATTTGTTGAAGCGGTTCGCGGCAAGCGTGTCGAAGTAGCGCGCCCAGTAAGCCTCGTCGTAGAACCGGCTCTCCCAGTAGGCGCGGTTCATCGTGTAAACGGAGAGCGAGCGCTCGCGGATGGCGGGCGATTCGGAAATGTCGCGCACGTCGCTGAACGGGTCGGCGGAGTCCGTCGCCCAGCTCACGCGCTCGGCGGTGTCGAGCAGCGCATACATGAGCCCACGGTCGTCGGCGCCGGTGAGATCGAGCGCGGGGCGGCCGCGGAGAACGAGTTTTTTGATCGTGAGGGATTCGGCGACGCCGCCAGCCGCCACGCGCGCCGTGACCGTGAGCGCGCCATTGCCAGCCTCGGGCGAGGTCGTGCGTTCCGTGCGCCAGTCCTGGGCGCGAAGCGCGGCCTCGAGTTTCGCCATGCCGTGCAATACCGGCGGACCGGCCTGCGGATCGACGAACAGCTGCACGCGGCGCGCGTCGTCCGCGGCAAATGTCAGGCTCGCGAACACACCAAGCGCCGCAAGAATGCTAAGCAGATTTTTTTTCATGGGGAAGGAAACTTCCGCGCATGCTACACGAACGCTCGTGAACGGAAACTTGATTTTTCGCCGCGGGAAAGCAGCCGCAGCTGCGTTGCTCAGAGATCGAAGGTCGTCGTGAAGATCACCGACAGCGGCTCGACGATGCGGAAGGTGTGCGGCGAGCCGTCGGGATAGGCGCCGACGGCGAGGAGGTGGGCTTTCCATTCATGGAGGTTGCGCACGTTGAGCTGGAAGCGGGTGCGGACCTTGTCGTTGAAAAGGCGCGTGCTGTAGGTCGCGAAGGCGTCGGCGTAGACGTTGGCCTTCGAATAGATTGGGCGGTTGGGATCGAAGTTGGTGGCGAGGGTGATGTCGCCGTTGATCGGAATGCCGTAGTAGCCGATCGCACCCTTGCTCTCATAGCGGAGCGAGCCGCCGACGTTTACGTTTTTCAGGTATTTGTTTTCGGTGAAGCGGGCGAGGCGGAGACTGCCGCTGGTGTTGATGCGCCACTCGCGAATCTCGGGACGGCTCTTGCCCTCGGTGGCCTGCGCGAGCCGGATGGGCGCGACGACGTTGCCGTTAAGAAACGCGCGCGGCGTGCCGGCGCCGGCGGCGGGCGCATCGCCGGTGTAGCCGGTGTCGAGCCACTTGGTGCCTGTGCGCGGATCGACGATCGATTCCCAGGTGGGCAGGCGCTGCGCGATCCACGTGGTGATGTGCGGCGCGACGTTGGCGTCGATCGACTGGGTGCGGGCGACGTTGGCCTTGAAGGTCCAGAAGCGGTCGGGGTTGAAATTGAGTTCGATCTCGTCGCCCTTCGCCTTGATGTCCTGCGTCTCGCCAATGTTGTTGTTGTTAAACGTGGCGGCTTGCGCGGACGTGAGGCCCATGACTTTGAACACAGCATCCTCGACCTGCGCGGTGCTGAACGATGGGTTGGCGGCGGAGACCCACGCGCGGGCCTGACGCTGGAGGCTGATGGCATCGGCGTTGCCCGCGAAATTCTGGAGGTCGATGCGCAGCGTGCGCTGGCCGAAGGTGCCGAACTGGCCGTTGCGGTTGTTGATCTGGTTCGTCTCATAGCGGTTGGCGCGGAGGACGAGCTTGTCGTGCCAGAGATTGAGCGCGAAGCCGTAGTCCTTGCCGTTGCTCGTGGGACTGGTGAGCGTCTCGAGCGTGACGGTGACGGCGGGATTGTCGGGCGTGAAGCTGTCGGACTTGTTGTAGTGGACGCTGAGGCCGCGGAGCAGGCCGGCGAAGAATCCGCCCGCGCCGCCTTCGCGTTCCGCGCGATCGATCGCGGACCAACCGCGGAACGGTTTGGCGACAGCGCCCTTGGTCTTGGTGTCGCCGCTGCGCGTGGCCCACGGGCCCTGGCGGAAGAGCGTGTCGTTCACGAAGCCGTCCATCGCGGCGTAGTCGAACGTGTAGCCGTCGGCGAGGAGGCGGGAGGGTTTTTGAAACTTGGTGTTGTTTTCGTCGTGGCGCTTGCCGCCGGTGAAGATGAGCCGGTCCTGCAACACCGCGCTCTGGAGCACGAGGCCGTGGGTCTTCAGCAACGTCTGCAAAGCGGAGCCGCCGGCCGAGCCCTCTTGAATGCCCGCCTCGCCAATCGTCGCGGGGTCGTTGACCCACTGGTTGGTGACGGGATTGAACCAACTGAACGTGTTCGGACCCTGCTTGAACGCGGTGGGCGCGTAGTCGACGTTCTGGGCGTTGTTGTCGCCGACGTAGAAATGGAAATAGGGCCGCGTCGCGAGCGGCGCGACGGTGCCGGACTGGTTGCCCTTGGGCTGGCCGGCCGGTGCGTAGATCGGGTTGTCGTTTATGTTCACGTCGCGGAAGCGGTAGGCATACGTCTTCGTCAAACGCTGCTCCGCGTAGCAGACGAGCGAGTGGCGGCCGAGCCACTTGGCCCAGCTTTTCTCCGCGGTGAAATCGAGCTTGTAGGCGCCTTGGCCGCGAAACGTGTCGCGCTGATATGGCGTGCTCGTGAACACCGGCTCGCCGACGCCGAGATATGGGCGGAGGAAGTAGGGATTGGCGCGGCCGTCGAGCAGCTTGGCGTTCACGTCGACGTAGAGGTAGTTGCTGTTGCCGGTGGCAGACGACTGGCCGACGATGTTTTTATTGAAGCGCGTGGCGCGCTCGTGATTCCAACCGCCCTGCACGGCGAGCTGATGGCGCTCGGTGTTGAGGATGAACTGCTCCAGCTCGACCGTGGTCATTTCGTTGTGGTCCTTGAGTGAGTTGGAGCCGGCGAGATTGATCGAGGACCAGTCGAAGAGCGCCTTGTTGTTGATGCCGGGCACCGTGGAATAGAGCGGCCGGCCGGTGCGGACCGGCGGCGCGATCGTCTCAAGGAGGCGCGGCACGCCGAAGGTGCCGTTGCTGAGGACCGTCGTGCCGGCGGTGAGCGTGGGTGTGCGCTGCATCTGCCAGAGCGCGATGCCGTTTTGATCAACGTAGACGACGGGATCGGGAAACGAGGCGAGTCCGAGCGTGGCGGGATTGGTCGTGCCGGTGAGGGTGGTCGTGACGCCGCCGACCGTGACAGCGTTGGCGATCGGGTCCCACGTGGGGCTGCCGACGCTTTTCCAATACGAGACGGCATCGCGCGGCGTGACGCTGCTCGCGCGCGCGCCGTAAAAATCATACTGCTGGAACGACGCGCGCACCGACGTGGACTTGAACGGCTGCGCGCGCACCATGAAATTGAAACGGCGGCTTGTGGCGCCGGAGGGCTTTTCGTTGAACACGTCGTGCTGATAAACGGCGCTGGCGCGCACGGAGAGCCTGCCCTTGATCACGGGGCGGTTCACGTCGAGCGACGTGCGGTAGCCGCCGAGGCTGTCGAAGCGCACCTCGGCGGTGGTGCTCGTGCGGTTGAGGGCGGCGCTCGCGGCGAGGAGGTTCACGGTGCCGGAGCCCTGTCCGAGGCCGAAGATGTTGGAGTTCGGCCCG
>JANXSC010000440.1 GCA_025352845.1 Opitutaceae bacterium | reverse complement strand
CCGGTGAATGCCGTGGGCCTCGCGATCGACGAGTTTCTGACCTACATCGACTACATCGCGGACCGTCGCCTGGAAGGCTGCGGTCTCGCTCCGCTTGCCGCCGGCGTCAAAAATCCGCTGCCGTGGCTCGCCGAAATGATGGACATCAAGAAAGAGCAAAATTTCTTCGAAGGTCGCGTCACCGAATACCAGAAAGCCTCTTCCCTCACCGTCGCACACGACGACGAACTCTAAGCCCGGCCCGTTCACCGTCTCCCCCGCTTCGCGCCAACCCCGCGCGTCGCCATTCTTTTTCCGCCGTTGCGCCGAGGTTTTCGGCCCGCGGCGGCATCTCCGTTTCCCGCCTTTTCCTCGCTCTGCGTTTTCCGTTCCACCCGCTCGCTGCCCGTCTTCCTCCTTTGTCATGACCACTCCCTCCGTCGCCCACGATCTCGCGCTTAAGCGCACCGTCCACACGCCCG
Organism: Opitutaceae bacterium; assembly: GCA_025352845.1. Lineage (GTDB taxonomy): Bacteria > Verrucomicrobiota > Verrucomicrobiia > Opitutales > Opitutaceae > ER46. The sequence continues at coordinate 2,271 of JANXSC010000440.1, read as the reverse complement.
TTGAACAGAAGCCCCACTACGCCTGGCGCGATGTCTTGGGCAATGAGCCGATCGATCTTCCGCCCATCGTCCTGCTCTGCCCGCACGGCGAGGAACGCTTCGTGCTCGCCGAAGTCGCGGACACACTTGGCAAGGCGTTCACCAACGTCCAGCTCGCCAAGGGCGAGAAGGAAATCTTCACGGCGGAAAACCGCGCGTGGATCGCCAAAATCTGCGGCGAGGTCGCCGCCAATCTCCGCGCGCTCTCGCGCAAACAGTCGCCCCTCCGCATCTCGCTCAACGATCTCTATGAGCTGATCGAGAAGACGCTCGTCGACAACAACGCCTACTTCGTCGCCAAGAGCCTCCTCCTCAACCGCTCGCGCAAAATCTCCATCGACCGCGACACCGCCGCGACCTCCACGCTTCGCGTCATCCGCCGGAACCAGCAGGTCGTGCCGTGGAGCGAGCACAAGGTCGAGATCGCCGTCCGCAAGACCTTCCTCTCCCTCCAACGCGACTCCGCGCCGGCCGTCGCCATCACGCAGGCCGTCTCCGAGCGCATCCATTCCTCCAAGCAATCCTTCGTCCACATCGAGGAGATTCAGGACATGGTGCAGGAGGAGTTGATGAAGGCCGGCCACTACAAGGTCGCCGCCGCCTACATCCTCTTCCGTGCCGAGCGCGCCGCCGCCCGCGAGGCCGGCCTCAACCTCTCCGAGACCGACTCCACTACGCCGTTTGCCACGCCCGAGTCCACCGCCCAAGGCACGATGATCGTCGTGAAGAAGGCCGATGGCGCGAACGTCTTCTGGGACGGTGCCGACCTCCGCAAGCGCATCGAGTTCGCCCGCATCGGCCTCGATCTTTGCCTCTCCAATGACGCCATCGAGGCCGAGCTCCGCCGCTCCGTTTACGATCAGATTTCCCAGAAGGACCTCGATGCGACCATCGTTCTCAACTCTAAGACCCTGATCGAAAAGGACGCCGACTTCGCCAAATTCTCCGGCCGCATCCAGCTCACCTATATCTACGAAGAGGTGCTCGGCTGGGACATTACGCGAGACGGCGTCAGCAAGCTGAAGGAGTTTCATCAGCGCGCCTTCAAAAAATATCTCGAGCATGGCGTCGCGATCAAGCGCCTCAACCCGCGCCTCCTCGACTACGACCTCGCCAAGCTCGGCGCCGCCCTCGATCCGTCGTCCGACCTCGAGTTCGATTTCCTCGGCATCCAGACGATGTATGACCGCTACCTCATCATCGACAAAACCAAGAAACCCGCGCGCCGTCTCGAGACGCCCCAGTTCTTTTGGATGCGCGTATCGATGGGCCTGATGCTCGACGAAAAGGGCGACCGCGAATCCCGCGTCACCGGGCTCTACGAACTCTACAAGAGCCGCCGCTTCTGCTCCTCCACGCCCACGCTCTTCAACTCCGGCACGCTCCACTCGCAGCTTTCCTCCTGCTACCTCTACTACGTCGACGACTCGCTTGAGAGCATCATGCTTCGCGGCATCGCCGACAATGCCTTCCTCGCCAAGTGGGCGGGCGGCCTCGGCGGCTCGTGGACCGCCGTCCGCGGCACCGGCGCCTACATCGCCGGCACCAACGGCGAATCGCAGGGCGTCATCCCGTTCCTCAAGCTCCACAACGACCAGCTCGTCGCCGTCAACCAGGGCGGCAAGCGCAAGGGCTCCGGCTGCGCCTACCTAGAGACCTGGCACAACGACATCTTCGAATTCCTCGAGCTGCGCAAAAACACCGGCGACGACCGCCGCCGCACGCACGACATGAACACGGCGAATTGGATTCCCGATCTGTTCATGAAGCGCATGGAGGCCCGCCAGACGTGGACGCTTTTCCGTTCCAACGAGGTCAAGGATCTCCACGACCTCTACGGTGCCGCCTTCGAAAAGCGCTACGTCGAATACGAAGCGCTCGCCGAGGCGGGCAAAATCCAGGGCCAGAAAGTCGAGGCGCTCGAACTCTGGAAGAAAATGCTCTCGATGCTCTTCGAGACCGGCCACCCGTGGATCACATTTAAGGACGCCTGCAACATCCGCTCCCCGCAGGACCACGTCGGCGTCATCCACTCGTCGAACCTCTGCACCGAGATCACGCTCAACACCTCGAACGACGAAACCGCCGTCTGCAATCTCGGCTCCGTCATCCTCGATTCGCACCTCAAGTCCGACGGTGCCCTCGATCACGCCAAGCTCCGCGAGACCATCCGCATGGCCGTCCGCGCGCTCGACTACGTCATCGACATTAATTTCTACCCCACGCCCTCCG
>JANXSC010000422.1 GCA_025352845.1 Opitutaceae bacterium | reverse complement strand
TCCCATCGCGGGGTGAGGGCACCCCGCCTACATCGGAAAGACACCATGCTCGAATCCCACCGCCTCCGCGCCGTCCAGTCGCCCATCATCCCCGTCATCGCCGATCTGATTCGCGCGCATCCGGGGACGATCTCGCTCGGTCAAGGCGTCGTGGGCTACGGGCCGCCACCCGCCGCACTCGCGCAGCTCGAGCGGTTTCTCGGCGACCCGGCGAATCACAAATACCAACCCGTCGCCGGCATCCCCGCGCTCGTCGAGGCTCTCACGCAAAAACTCGCGGCGGAAAACGGCATCGCCGTCGGCCCTGCGCACGGGAATCGCGTGATGGTCACCGCGGGCGGCAACAACGCCTTCATCGCCACCGTCCTCGCCCTCGGCGATCCGGGCGACGAGTTCATTTTGCCGGTGCCGTATTACTTCAACCACGAGATGGCGATCACGATGGCCAACTGCCGGCCCGTGCTCGTGCCGACCGACGCCAACTACCAGCTCGATGTCGCCGCCCTGCGCGCCGCCATCACGCCGCGCACGCGCGCCATCGTGACCGTCTCGCCGAACAATCCCTCGGGCGCGGTTTACCCCGCGCCCGTGCTCCGCGAAGTCAACGCGCTCTGCGCCGAGCGCGGCATCGTCCACATCAGCGACGAGGCCTACGAATGCTTCACCTACGACGATGCCCGGCACTTCTCCGCCGCGTCGCTGCCCGGTGCCGCCGCGCACACGATCTCGCTCTACTCGCTATCGAAGGCGTTCGGCTTCGCCAGCTGGCGGATCGGATGGATGGTGTTTCCGGAAAAACTCGAGGCCGCGCTGCGTAAGATTCAGGACACCCTCGTCATTTGCCCGCCGGTGATTTCGCAACACGCCGCCGTCGGCGCGCTCGCCGCCGGCACGGAGTTTGTCCGCGAAAAACTCCGCGGCATCGCCGAGGTCCGCACGCTCGTGCTGCGCGAGCTCGCCGCGCTCGCCCGCGACGGCGTGTGCGAGGTGCCACCGGCACAGGGCGCATTTTATTTTCTGCTCCGCGTCAACTCGCCCCGCCCACCGCTCGAACTCGCGGGAAGACTCATCCGCGAACACCGCGTCGCCGTCATCCCCGGCAGCGCCTTCGGCCTCGACCACGGATGCCACCTGCGCGTGGCCTACGGCGCGCTGCAAAAGGAAACCGCCGCCGAGGGCGTCGGCCGGCTCGGGCACGGGCTGCGGGCGTTGGTGACGTGCTGACCCCAGGAGGAGCGCATTGAGGTCAACGTTCTCCACCCGCTCAGGGGCCACACCCACTCGACTTCGGGATTTGCTCCGCGCAAAGAAGTCCCAGTAGCTTCCGCGTGACATGAAAGCGCTCCTCGAATTTCTCCGCGAACCGTTCGAACTGGGCAGCCTGCGCTTCACGCCGCTCTCCATCATCGTCGGCCTCGGGATGGTCGCGGGACTCGCCATCGTGGTTTCCCTGTTGAAGCGCCTCCTCCGCGATCGCCTGCTGCCGCGCGCGGGGCTGAACCGCGGGGTGAGCGTCGCGATCTCCACGCTCATCAGCTACGGCGTCATGCTCATCGGCGTGCTGGTCATTCTGCCGGTGATGATTCCGGGCTTCAACCTGAACACCCTCTCGCTCGTGATCGGCGGCATCGGCTTCGGCATCGGTTTCGGCCTGCGCAACATCGCCGACAACTTCGTGAGCGGCGTCATCCTCCTCATCGAACGCCCGATCAAAGTCGGCGATCACATCCGCGTCGGCGACACCACCTATGGCGACGTGGTCGAGATTCGCGCCCGCGCCACAACGGTCCGGACCAACGACGACGTCGATATCATCGTGCAACTCCGAGTTCATCTCGGGCAAGGTCTACAACATCAGCCACAGCAACAACCGCGTGCGCTTCCGCTATCCCATCGGCGTGCACGACCAGAGCGACGTGCATCTCGTGGCCCGGGTTCTGGTCGAGGCCGCCCTTGCCTGCCCCGAGGTGATGCGAGACCCGCCGCCCGAAGCGCGGCTCATCGAGTTCGGCGAGTCCTCGATCAATTTCGAGATCTGGGTGTGGACCGAGACAATGCTCAACCGCCCCCAAAGCCTGCGCAGCAAGGTGAACTTCCTGATCTGGGATCACTTCAAGCGCGCCGGCATCGTGATCCCGAACCCGCAGCGCGACATCTTCATCAAGGAGATGCCGCGCGGGACGTCCTGAAATCGCCGCGCTGACTACCTCACCCGCCCCAGCCCGAACTGATCGCCCGTGCGCGTGGGCTTGCCGTTGGCGAAGTGGATTTCGACGAGCTTCTCGCTTTCGGCGATGCCGCCAGTTTCGTCTTTCAGCGTTGCGACGATCTTGCGCGTGGCGACGTCGATGACTTCGCCGGTCGAGGGGTAGGCGAATTTGCCATCGAGGCTGAAGGTGATCCAGCCCGGGTCGTCGCGCACGGGGATGCTCGCGATTTGTTTCGGCGGCATCACGGTCGCGTCGAAGATGTGCATGCGCTGGTTCGCGGCGTCGCAGACCCAGAGTTGTTTTTCGTCGGGCGTGAGGCCGATGCCGTGGCTCGGGCAGCCGTGGCGCTTCGGCACGCCGGGCTTGAAGCCCTCGACCTCGACGCGGTGCAGTTTTTTGCCGGTCGTGATGTCGCCGACCTCGAAGCCGAGCAGGCCGTTAACGTTGACGAACGCGAGCGTCTGCCGGCCGTTGATCGTGAAGGGGCGAATCGCGGCAGTGAAGGGGCCGACCTCCTTCGTGATCGTGTGCGTGCTGGTGTCGGCCACGCGGAGCAGCGGAGCTTTGAGGCCGGCGAGGTAGGCATGCTTGCCGTCGAGGCCGTAAATCGTGTTGTGCGCGCCGGCTTGGATATCGAGGCGCTTGATGATCTCGCCGCTCGGGGCATCGACGATGTGCCAGTGGTCTTTCTCCAGCGACGGGAGATACATCACCTTGCCGTCGGGCGAGAGCGCCATGCGATCGCAGCCGCCCTCGTAGGCTTTTTCCCAGAGGATTTTGTCGGTGAGCAGATCGAAGCAGGTGACGAACTGCAGCGTGCTCACGTAGAGGCGGGACGTCGCGGCGCTGGCGACGACGCCCTTCACGTTGAGCGGCTTGCCGTCGGCGCCGAGCCCGCGCGCGGCGATGCGGCGCACAAATTTGTGCCCGTGGTCGATGTCGAAGACGAGCACGCCGTGCCCGCCGCGCTCGAGGTAGTTGCGGATGCCGGGGACGGCAGAGTAAAGTAAGCGGCCTTCAGCAGGCTTGGCCGCGGCGGCGGAAGCTGAGGATGCGAGGCCCTTCGCGCAGAGCGCCGCGACGGCCGTGGTGCGCAGGAAATCCCGGCGCGAGGTTTGGGGGGAGGTTTTCATGGGGAAAAAAAGGGATGGCCGCAAAGACGCGCAAAAATCATTTGTCCTGCCGGCGAAGATTCTCCGTGCGCCTATAGGCGCCTTGCAAATTCTATTCGCCCTCCGATTTTTTGTGCCTCTTTGCGGCCAGTAAGTTTGAAATCAGGCCGGATATTCCCAGCCCTTCCGATATTCGCGGCGGAGG
>JANXSC010000402.1 GCA_025352845.1 Opitutaceae bacterium | reverse complement strand
GGCTCGGGGGCGGCGGCGGATTTGGGGAGATTCCCGGTCGTTAGCGCCGCCACGGCATCCACTCCGGCCGGCGAATCCAGTTTTGCCGCAACTGGTGTGCCGAGCAGAACGCGCAGCAGCATATCGCGCTCCAGCGTGCGCCGGCCGGCGGTGCTCACAATCACATCGAGCGTCGTCTGCTGCTGGGCGCTGCGGAGTTTCTTCGCCTGGAAAAAACTCCACTGGTCACCCGCCTTGGACTGCATCTGCGCCGCATACGAACGATCATATTGCGCGCGCGTCATCTCGCTGGAGGCGAGACCCGCGAGCATCGTCGCGATGACGGTGAGGACGACCGGCGTGGCGCCGAGGGTCTTACCCCACTTGCTCGGGGGCAGATCGGATTTCAGGTCTTCGGAGATGGAGGCTTTCAAGGGGAGGAAGGCTACGCCGGTTGGGCGCAGGCATGCGTGCGATTCTTTCGCGCCTCGCCATCACGGCAAGAACGAAGACCGACCAACCTCACTCTCCCCGCGCGGCTCAGCCGCGGTGCGCGGCGATTTCCTCGGGCGTGGCGAGCTCGTAGCTGATCTTGCGTTCGCTGACTTCGCGCAGCGCGGTGTCTTCCGCCGAGAGTTTCTCAAGAGATTCAACCAGCGGGCGGTTGCCGCGTTTCAACTGCTTCACGCGGCGGGAGACAACGTTGATGAGGATGTTCGGATCGTCGATGACCAGAAGCGCGGCCTGAAGGTAGTCGTCTCGCATGAGGGAAATCAGCGCGCGCTCCGGAACCACGGGAGGCGAAACGCCTCCTTTATTCGCCGGCGTCGCAGGCTGAGTTGCCGATCATGGGAATTGTCGCGTCGAAACACGATGACCATTCCCGGATGGCCCCGCGGGCGCGGTCAATCACCACACCGGGCACGCGCTTAGGACTATTATCGTCGCGCGACCACAGACTGCCGGGAACGGCAAAAAGATTTTTCGAATTCGCGCTCCGATTCCGTCGCGTGGACTGCTATGGGTCTCGGCCATGAAGAAAACGTTTTCCCTCCATGCGCCGCGCAAGGCCGATGCCCGCGTGCTCGACGCGATCAAACACGAAGTGCGCAAATACGTGCGCCGTGAGCATCGCAAGCCGCTGCCCGAGGGGTTTAATCGACTGGAATTTGACTGCCGCGTAGGTGCCAGCGAAGAGGAGGCGACTTCCGTGTCCTTGAAGGATATTTCACCCGCCCTCGATGCGGTGGGTCGGACGGGCGCGGCGCTCGCCTTCGTCGAAATCGTCTCCCGCCCGGCGCTGCGTGGCTCATTCCGCCCGCCACTCTCGTCTTGAGCGGGCGTCTCCAAGTCACGGCAAGTTAGGCTTGAACGCTTCAACCCCCGGCTCAAAAAACATCTCCTCTCCCCAATGAACAACCACCTGTTTCCCCTCTTCGCCGCGGTCGCCACCGCGCTTGCCCTGCCCGGTTTTGCCGCCGACGCCCCGGCGGATCAGCCGGCCGAATTCGCACGCTGCGTGCCGCCAGACGCCACCGTCACGAAACTCGCCGGCGACATGGGTTTCATCGAAGGCCCGGTTTGGCTGAAGGCCACGCGCACGCTCGTGTTCAGCGACATTCCGGGAGACGAGTTGAAGCAATGGACCGCTGCCGGCGGCGTGACGACGTTTCGCAAGCCCAGTCAAAACGCCAACGGCAACACCACCGATCTTTTGGGCCGCTTGATTACCTGCGAGCACACCGGCCGGCGCGTAGCGATTCTGGAAAAGGACGGCAAAGTCCGCACGCTCATCGATTCCTTCGACGGCAAAAAACTCAACTCACCCAACGATGTGGTCGTGCGCTCCGACGGCTCAATCTGGTTCACCGATCCCGACTACGGTCTGAAAACCAACCCGACCACGAAGCAAAAAGAAGATCGCCAGCAAGCGGGTAACTACGTTTACCGCCACGATCCCAAGACGGGAAAGACCACGGCGGTCGCGAAGGATTTTGTGCAGCCCAACGGCCTCGCCTTCTCCCCGGATCAGAAAAATCTCTACGTCGCCGACTCCGGCACGCCGCGGCACATCCGGCGCTTCGACGTCGCGGCCGACGGCACGCTCAGTGGCGGCACGGTTTTCTGCACCATCGACAAGGGCGGCCCCGACGGCATCCGCGTCGACCAAGATGGTCGCGTGTGGTCGAGTGCCGGCGATGGCGTGCAAATTTTCGCATCCAACGGCAGCCGCATCGGCCGGATCCTCGTGCCCGAAGCGCCCGCCAACCTCTGTTTCGGCGGCGACGACGGGAAGACGCTGTTCATCACCGCGCGCAAGTCGCTCTATGCGGTGAAGGTCTCCGTCACGGGTGCCGGTCGTTGAGCATCCGTGTTCGTTAATTTTTCCGCCTACAAATTCGCGCCGCTGGATGATCTCCCAGTGCTGCGGGCGCGCCTGCTTCACGCCGCACAGGCCTGCGAGCTCAGGGGCACCGTTCTTCTGAGCGTCGAAGGCATCAACCTCTTCATCGCCGGCCGGCGCGACGACGCGCTGGCCTTCCTCGCCCTCGTCCGCGCCGTGCCCGGCCTCGTCGATCTCACGCCGAAGGAAAGCAGCAGCACGACGCAGCCCTTCGGGCGAATGCTCATCAAAATCAAACGCGAGATCATCCCGTTCGGGGTGGAGGGAATTGATCCCGCTCGTCGCCCCACACCGAAACTTCCCGCGGCCGAACTCAAGCGTTGGCTCGACGAGGGCCGGCCCGTTTCGGGGGGCGTTGAAAACCGGCATCGCCAAGTTCCGGGATTTTCCCGCCGCCGCACGCGCGCTCGATCCCGCGCTCAAGGCAACTCCCGTCGTGATGTTTTGCACCGGCGGCATCCGCTGCGAGAAGGCCGGGCCGCTGCTGGAGCGCGAGGGTTTCCGCCACGTTTTCCAACTCGACGGCGGCATCCTCAAATATTTCGAACACTGCGGCAGCTCGCACTACGAGGGCGAG
>JANXSC010000395.1 GCA_025352845.1 Opitutaceae bacterium | reverse complement strand
TGTTGGAAAACAGAGCTGCACCCCGAAGTAACGCCCGATCATTTTCTCTCCTGCCTTTCGGGTCGTTCGTGTGTTTCGTGGTGCGGCCGACAAACACGAATGGACACAAATGAACACGAATTCAGTGGAGAAAATCTGCTGCGGCGGTTTGCCCACCCGGATCACTCTTCAATGACTCGCGGAAATTTTGCTTACCCAGCTGAGTTCATTCGTGCCTGTTCGTGTGCATTCGTGGTTGAACTGAATTGTTGCGCCTGAAACTCCGGTCCAACCTCGACACCCATGCTGCGTTTCGCTCTCGCCCTCACGTTGGTTCTCGTCGCAGTCGCGGCCGAGCCACCGATTCCGGCCGACGAGCGTTCGCAGATGCTCGCCGATATTGCCGCGCGCATAAGCGCACTCGATCGCGTCATCGATCAATCGCCACGCAACCCGAATCTCCATTCGCAGCGCGGTGATGCGCGGCTGTTTCTCGCGCGGTTCGCCGAGGCCGTCGCTGATTTCGAAAAGGAGATCGCGCTCGATGCATCGCGCGATGCGCCGCACTGGCGGTTGGGCATCGCTTATTACTTCGCCGGGCAATTCGCGAAGTCGGCGCGCCAGTTTGAAAAATACCACGCGCACGACGGTCGCGACCGCGAGAATGGCATTTGGAAATTTCTCGCGGACGTGAAAACACTCGGCCTCGCGCCAGCGCGGAAGGCGATGCTGCCCTACACGCGCTTCGACCGCGAACCGTTCCCCACCCTCTACGCGATGTTCGCGGGCACCAAGACCACCACTGTTTTTCTCGCCGACCTCAAGGAGCGGAAACTCGACACCACGCCACGCGTGATGTTTTTCGCGCACTACTACGCGGGGCTAAACGAGGAGCTGCTCGGTCACCACGCCGAGGCCCTCGCGTTGCTCCGCGACGCCGTGGCCAATCCGTGGGGCCGCACCGCCGAGGGCGGCCCGGCCTACATGTGGCAGGCCGCACGGCTGCACTACGAAATGCTGTCCGCCGCGAAACGGTGAGCCTACACTCAACGCCTCAGAAAATCTTCGGCGCGAAGTCCGCGAGGTAGCGCCGCCATACCGGCCAGCTGTGGTTGCCCTCGGTCGCGGCAAACTCGTGCTTCACGTTTTGCGCGGTGAGCGCCGTATCGAAATCCTGGTTGGCCTTGATCAGTGTGTCGTCCTTGCCACACGCGATCCAGAGGAGCTTGAGCTGCCGGTTGAGCGCAGCGGGATCGGTGATGAGGCTCGCGCCGTTCGCGACTGCGCTGCTCATGCCGCCGACCCACGCGAACTGGTCGGAATGTTTCAGCCCGATGGTGAGCGACTGGCCGCCGCCCATCGAGAGCCCGACGATCGCGCGGCTCGCGGCATTCTCGCGCGTGCGGTAGCTGGCGACGACGAGCGGCATCGCGTCTTCCAACAGGTCGCGCTCGAAGGCGATCGTGTTGGCGTTGCGCGCGGTGTTGGGGCCGGGCAGCACGGCGTGACCATCGAGCATCACCACGATCATCGGCTTCGCGCGTTTTTGCGCGATGAGATTGTCGAGGATCCAGTGGGCGTGGCCGTGCGCGACCCACGTGGCCTCGTTGTCCCCGCTGCCATGGAAAAGATACATCGTCGGGAAACGCGCCGTCGCCTCGGCGTCGTAGCCCGGCGGCGTGTAAACCTGCATCGCGCGACGGTGGCCGAGCGACTTCGAATTATACCAGTGGAGGCTGACCCGACCGTGCGGCACGTTTTGAAAATCGTGGATGAGCGCGGGCTCGCCCGGAATCTCCAGGATGCTCGTGCGCGGCGCGCGCATCGGCTTGATGTCGCGGTTGCCCGGATCGATCATCGCGATGCCGTCCACGTTGAAGGAGTATTCGTAAACGCCCGGCTCCACCGGACCGACCGTCGCGCTCCAGAGCCCGCTGTCGTCTTTCGCGAGCGCCGTTGCACCGCGCGTAAACTGGCCCGAGATCGTCACGACCTTGGCATTCGGTGCGCGCAGGCGAAACGTGACTTTACGGTCAGCCGCGATCTCGGGCGAAATCACCGGAGCCGCCTGGGGGCCGCGCCCGGCCGCAGGTGCAGTGGCGGTGGGTGCTGGCCCGGGTGAAGGAGCCGGCGTCTGGGCGACGATCACGGCGGAAAAAAGCAGCGGCAGGGAAACGACCCAGCGAAACAGGCGAAGGGAATTGGGGGTAGACATGGCAGGTAGATCGCGAACCTGCGCGTCACGCCCGGTGCGCTCAAGCCGAATGCTGCGCCCGGAGGCCCGAAGAGGTTTTGAAATTGGACAACCTCTCGTTTCCGCCAACGTCCTGCCCAGTCCACCCCACCATATCCGATGAGCCCGAAACACCCCGCCCTCCTTCGCGTCGCACTGCTGGTCACACTACTATCAAGCGCACCGCTGTTGCTCGCCGCCGATAGCGCGGGCGCCGCACCGTCCGCGCTGCCTCCTCTGCCTCCGGCGCTCAACATTCCCAAGCCGGGCCCCGTGACCGCCGCGCCTTACGCGCCGCAGCCCATTCTCTCCGGTGGCGTGGTCGTCCCGCTTTTTCCGCCCAACTCGCCCTACCTCAAGCAGGAGAAACTGAAGGAGGCCGAGGTCTATAACATGAATGGTGCCGCGCCCGGCCGCATCGCGAGCATCGTCGCCATCCACAATCCCTCGATTGAGTTTCACGCGGGCAATCGCGCGCTCAACACCGGCACCGTCGTGATCGTCGTCGCCGGCGGCGGCCACAACACGCTCAACGTCGGCGGCGAGGGCGCGGACTTCGTGCCCTTCTTCGCGAACTACGGCATCAACACCGTCATCCTCCGCAACCGCCTCCGCCGCGATGGCTACAACGCCAAGACCGACGCCGTTTACGACGCCCAGCAAGCCATCAAGGTCGTGCGCGCCTATGCCGAGGCGTGGAAAATCGATCCGAAGAAGATCGGCATCATGGGTTTCTCGGCCGGCGCCGAGCTAGCCACTCCCGCCGGGATCAGTTGGGCCGAGTTCGACGAAAAGAATAACGTCCCCGGCAATCCCTTTGCCGCGATTTCGTCGCGCCCCGATTTCATCGGCGTCGTCTATCCCGGCCCCACGCCGTTCACCGCGCCCCGCGGTCCCAACGCCACCGCCGATTGGAAAGCACCCGCCATCCCGCGCGATGCGCCGCCGAGCTTCATCGTCTGCGCCGGCTGGGGCGACCGTGGCCACGCCATCTGGGCCAACGAGTGGTTCACCGCCATGCTCAACGCCGGCATCCCGAATGTCGAAATGCACATCTACGCCCGCGGTCGCCATCCCGGCGACACGCCGTTTGCTGGCGACCCGCCCTCGACCGGCGGCCTCACCAACCGCGGCGGCATCGCCCTCGGCACGTGGCAGGATCGCTACATTGAATGGATGCGCGACCTCGGCTTCCTCGGCAAACCCGGCGTCGAGACGCTGGCCGCCAAGGATGTCACAGCCAACCTCATGCGGCCTGTCCCCGGTTCCGGTGGCGGCGGTGGACGCCGCGGTGGTCAAGGGGCGACAGCGGCGCCGGGGGCGGCTCCCGTTTCACCCGGCGCTCCGAGCCCGAAGTGATCGAGGCCGTAACGCGGAGCTTCATCCCGCGCTGCGAAAAACCCGGTTATTCGAGCGCGGGCTGAAGCTCCGCGCTACGTTCGGCCCTGTCCTCACCCGATCTCCCGTCGTGCTTGCGCGATTACTTCGCCAGCGCCGCCTTCAAGTGCGGCGCGAGCCGCTTGGAGAATTCCACCGAGTCGGGGCCGGAGAGGTGCGACCACTCGGGGCAGTCGAAAATCAGCTCGGAATGATCCGAGTAGTAGATGTTGGGCGCGCCGGTTTCCTGCATCAACCGCGCCCAGGCGCCGGTGCGCGGCGTGCCCTTGTCCTCCATGATTTTCAAGTCTCCGCTGTGCGGGAAGCGGACGAACACAATCTTGCCGCCGCGGGCCTGAAATTTTTTCACGAGGGCCGCGACCTTGCCAAAACGTTCCTCCACGGTGCGCCCCATGCCGGCCAAAACTTCCTTGGGCGTGTAGTCGGGGAACGGCGGCGGCGTGAAGAGAGGAATCCAGCCGTGCTTCACGCGCTCCTGCAGCTCGCCGGGCCGGGCACAGGAATCGGACATGCGCGTGCGGCGCTCACGGTCTGTAGTTTGAAAATAAGGCGGCAGCGCGGGCCCTAGGTAAGAGTTGGCGCGGTTGGGCACCGAGATCTTTTTCAGCAGCTCCGCGAGGA
>JANXSC010000385.1 GCA_025352845.1 Opitutaceae bacterium | reverse complement strand
AAGACCCGCCCTACTCCGAGCTCCGCAGAATTTGCTGCGCGATTTTTTTGTCCTCGCCTGCCTCTCAACCGCATGCGCCACGTCCCTGCCCGCCGCCACGCCCAAGGCCCCGGCGCTCACCGAGGTGAAGGTGTTTCCCGCTGACGTAAACCTGAAGACCAAGCACGACCGCCAGTCGATCGTCGTGCAGGCGATCTACGCCGACGGCGTGACACGCGATGTCACCGCACAGGCCAGCTATTCGCTCGCCAACAAGGCGCTCACGAAGTTCGAGCAGTTTACCTTTTCTCCGGTCGCCGACGGCCAGACCGAGCTGAAGATCAAGTTTCAGGGCAAGACCCTCACCGTCCCGATCAAGGTGGAGAGCGCGACGACGGAGCCGCCGATCAGTTTCGTGAAGGATGTGATGCCCGTCTTCACCAAGGCCGGTTGCAACACGGGCGGCTGCCACGGCTCGTCGCGCGGCAAGGATGGCTTCCGCCTCTCGCTCTTCGGCTACGATCCCGACGGCGATCATTTTCGGCTCACGCGCGAGGCCATCGGCCGCCGCATCAATCTCGCGCTGCCCGAGGAAAGCCTGCTGCTCGAAAAATCGCTCAACCGTGTGCCGCACACCGGCGGCGAACGCTTCAAGGCCGACAGCGAATTCCACCGCACGCTGCTCGCTTGGTTGAAAGCCGGCGCGCCAAAGGATTCCGGCGAGGTCGCCAAGGTCGTGCGCCTCGAGATCAACCCGCTCCAGTCCGTGCTCGAGGGCACGGGCGAGGCGCAGCAGCTCAACGTCCGCGCGTTTTTCTCCGATGGCACGGATCGCGATGTGACGACGCTGACGACGTTCATGAGCAACAACGATGTCGCCGTGAAAGTGTCCGAGTCCGGCAAGGCCACCGCCGGCGTGCGTGGCGAGGCGTTCATCACCGCGCGCTACGAGGGCTTCGCGTCGGGCGTGCAGGTGCTCACGATTCCCAAGGGTCTGAAATTCACGTGGCCGCAGGTCGCGGAGAACAACTACATCGACGGCCTCGTGAACACGAAGCTCCGCAAGCTGCGCATTGCGCCGTCGGCGTTCTGCGACGACGCGACATTTCTCCGTCGCGCGTCGCTCGACATCACCGGCACGCTGCCCACGCCGGCCGAGGTCAAAAAATTTCTCGCCGACGTCTCCCCCACCAAGCGCGAGGTGATCGTCGATGAGCTGCTCGGTCGGAAGGAATTCGTCGATGTCTGGGTGATGAAGTGGGCGGAACTGCTCCAGATTCGCAGCGCCGATCAGCAGCTCCAGATGAGCACGAAGTCCGCACTGCAATACTTCGACTGGCTCGAGGAGCAGATCGCGCGCAACGTGCCGGTCGATGCGATGGTGAAGTCGCTCCTCACCGCGACCGGCCCGAGCTTCGAGACCCCCGAGGCCAATTTCTTCAAGATCGAGCGCGATACGCTGAAGCTCTCGGAAAACGTCGCGCAGGCGTTCATGGGCGTGCGCGTCCAGTGCGCGCAGTGCCACAACCATCCCTTCGACCGCTGGTCGATGAACGACTACTACAGCTTCGCCGCGTTCTTCTCCCAGATCGGCCGCAAGCCCGGCGAAGACCCGCGCGAGACGATCGTGTTCAACAACGCCAGCGGCGGCGTGAAGCACCCGGTCGGCGGCAAGGACATGGCCCCGAAATTCCTCGGCGGCGCGCAACCCGAGATCGCCAAGGGCGCGGATCGCCGCGCCGTGCTCGCCGAGTGGCTCACCGCGCCGGATAATCCGTATTTCGCGCGCAACCTCGCCAACCACGTCTGGGCGCATTTCTTCGGCAAGGGCATCATTGATCCCGTCGACGATGTGCGCGTGAGCAATCCCGCGTCGAACCCCGAGCTGCTCGGCAAGCTCGCGGCACAGCTCACCGCCTATCGCTACGATTTCAAAAAACTCGTCCGCGATATCTGCACCTCGCGCACCTACCAGCTCTCGTCCGTCGCCAACGAGACCAACGCGGGCGACGACCGCAATTTCGCCCGCAGTAGCGTGCGCCGCATCCGCGCCGAGGTGTTGCTCGATGCGCTGAGCGGCGTCACCGGTAGCAGCGAAAAAATCCGCGGCCTTCCGCAGGGCGCCCGCGCCATGGAGATCGCGGACGGGCGCACGACGACCTACTTCCTCACCACCTTCGGCCGCGCCACACGCGAGACGCCCTGCACGTGCGAGGTAAAAATGGAGCCGAACCTCTCACAGGCGCTCCACCTTCTCAATGGCGACGCGGTAAACGCCAAGGTCGTCAACGGCGGTCTCGTGAAGAAGCTGCTCAAGGATGGACGCACGCCGCCCGAGATCATCGAGGAACTTTACCTCCGCACCTTGAACCGGCTTCCGACCGAAACCGAGACGACCAAGCTCGCGGCCTTTTTCACCGCCGAGAAAAAACCCGACGCGGTGCTCAACGATCTCTTCTGGTCGCTGCTCAACGCGAAGGAAT
The DNA here is from genome assembly GCA_025352845.1 of Opitutaceae bacterium. GTDB lineage: Bacteria > Verrucomicrobiota > Verrucomicrobiia > Opitutales > Opitutaceae > ER46. The sequence continues at coordinate 7,776 of JANXSC010000385.1, read as the reverse complement.
TCGTGTTCAACCACTGAGTCGCGTCATGGATTTCGTGCCCCGATTTCATCGCACCTGCGCCGTCGTCTCGCTTCTAGCTGCCGCCTCCGCCATCGCCGGCGAGCCCGCCACGAACATCACCTACGAGGACAACGTCCTCCCGATCTTCCGCGACAACTGCCTCAAGTGCCACAATCCCGACAAGTTGAAGGGTGACCTCGACCTCACTTCGTTCAGCTCCGCGATCAAGGGTGGCGGCAGCGGAGCGACGCTCAACGCCAGCGATCCCGAGGGCAGCCAGCTCTACAAATCGATCACGCACGCCGATGAGCCGACGATGCCGCCGAATGCGAAGCTCCCCGACAAGGACATCGCGATCATCCGCCGCTGGATCGAGGGCGGCCTCCTCCAGGGCGTGAACAGCAAGGCGCTCGCCGCGAACAAGCCCGCCACCGATCTCTCGCTGAAATCTGTCTCGGTCGGCAAGCCCGACGGCCCGCCGCCGATGCCCGCGAATCTCGCGCTCGATCCGTTTGTGCGCGCGACGCACGGCACGGCACTGACCGCGATTGCGAGCAGCCCGTGGGCGCCCGTCGTCGCGCTCGCCTCGGCCAGGCAAATCGTGTTTTACCACACCGGCGATCTCGAGTTCGTGGGCGTGCTGCCGTTTGCCGAGGGGCTGCCGTGCGATTTGAAATTCAGCCGCAACGGCCGCCTGCTCCTCGCCGGCGGAGGGCGCGGCGGGAAATCCGGCCTCGTCGTCGTGTGGGACATCACCACCGGTGAGCGCATCGCGACGGTCGGCGAGGAATTCGACTCCGTCCTCGCGGCCGACATCAGCGCCGACCAGCAGTGGGTCGCCCTCGGCGGCCCCGACCGGCTCCTGAAAATTTACCGCACCAAGGACGGCGCGCTCGAGCACAAGATCAAGAAGCACACCGAGTGGGTTACCGCCGTGGAATTTTCCCCCGATGGCAAATACCTCGCGAGCGGCGACCGCAACGGCGGCCTCATGCTCTGGGAGGCCGAAAGCGGTCAGGAAATGTTTTCCCTCCCCGGTCACAAGGGCGCCATCACCGCCATCACCTGGCGCAGCGACTCCGCGATGGTGCTTTCCGCGAGCGAGGACGGCACGCTCAAGCTCTGGAAATCCACCGACGGCTCCGCGCTCCGCAGCATCACCGCGCACAATGGCGGCGCGCTCGCCGCGCGCTTCACGCATGACGGCCGCATCGTCTCCAGCGGCCGCGACAACAAGGTTCAAATCTGGGACACGAGCGGCAAGAATGTGCTCTCGCTCCCCTTCACCGGCGATCTGCCGAATCGCGTCACGTTCAGCGACGACGGTGGCAAGGTGATCGCCAGCGATTGGAATGGAAAAGTATTCGTCTGGGACGCCAAGGGCGGCAAAGCGCTCGGTGAACTCGACGCCAACCCGCCGCCGCTCGCCGAGCGCGTGCAACAAATCTCCGGGCGCATCGCCGCGCTCCAAGCCGCCGCCGTGAAGGCGACCGCCGCGCTCCCCAATTTGGAAATCGACGCGAGCGTCGCGCAGGTGTCGCTCGACGAGACGAAGAAAAAACTCACCGAAGCGAAGGTGCAGGTCGCGCAGGCCACCGCCGAAGAAACCAAACCCTTGCAGGCGAAAATCGCGGAGTTGGAAAAACAAATCGCGAAGCTCGCGCCTCAGGCCGCCGCCGCCGTGAAGAAAGCGACCGAGGCGAAAACCCTCGCCGACGACACCACCGCGAAACTCGCCGCCGCCAAGACCTCGCTCACCCGCTGGCAGGCCGTCTTGCAAAACACGAAGGCCACCACGACCGCCGGGAAAGTTTCGGCACGGTAATTTTTTTTCGCAGCGGTGTGTCGCCAGCCTAAGCCCCAACGGGGCGAAATACGATAGCCCAGGGCAACGCCCTGGGAAACCTGATCCGAAAAACCTCCAGCCCTGAAAGGGCGAAACAGTTTTTCCGTCGCCCCTACAGGGCTCAGTTTTTTGCACTCTATTTCCCAGGGCGTTGCCCTGGGCTATTTCCTTTCGCCCCTTCGGGGCTCCGAAAGAAAACCGTGCCGCTGCCGGCGCGCCCATCTCACGCCAGATTTTGATCCCGCCCGAATAACATTTCCCGCGGCTCGCTCATGGCGGTGAGCCCCGACGATCCGCGCGCCTCCGCCCACAGCGCTTCGGAAATCTCAAACTCCGCCAGCGAGAGCGTGTCGGCGATCCGCACCACGCGCGCGGTGCGCACATCATCGATCGCGAGCGAGCCGAGCGTGCGCTCGATCGCCTCGCGGTCGGTGTCGAAGGCGATGGGGATTTTCGCGGCCTGCGGCGACATGGCGGTGAGCGCGTTGATACTCGTCACCCGCGTGTCCATGGCGCGGACGAGCCGGGTCGTCGTCACGTCGGCGAGCCCGATGCCGACGGCGTTGCCGTGACTCTCGCGCGTGACGCCGCGGACGAAAATCCGCCGCACGAACGGCGCCGGTCGGCCCTCGCGCATGAGCCCGCTCGAGTAGCCCTGCACCCAGCGATTGGTCACGTTGGGATCCATCCCAGCGCCACTGATGTTCTTTCCAATCCAATCGATGATCAGCAAATCGATCTCCTCGAACGGGAGCAGCGGCATGAGCGCGCGCGCCTCGACGAGCAGTTTTTCCTCCGCCGCCTCCAGGCCGTCGCGCGGAACGCCGCCGATGCGCGCCGTCTCGTGAAACTGGTTTTCCAAAATCGCGATCCCCCCGATCACCGGGGCCCGGTCGAGGATCACGCGGGCCATGCCGCGGATCGCGCGCTCGTGGCCGAGCCGCGTGGCGGCCCGGTGCATCGCGGCGGCCCCTGCGTGTTTGCCGAGACCGATTACCGCCATCTTCAAAAGCCCGCTGCCAATCGGCCCGGAAAAATCCGTGTGCGGCTTGATGCGGTTCACGAGCACGATGCCATCCGCCGCCAGCGCCTCGACGCTGCACAACACCGGCGCGCCCTCCGGCGTGCGGCCGATTTCGCGCACCTCCATCGCCGCGCGCACGGGCACGCCCATCGTCTCCTCCGTGATTTCATAGCTCGCGAGCAACTCGCGCTGGCCCTCCGGCGTCGCCCCGCCGTGGCTGCCCATCGCCGGAATGATGAACGGCTGCGCGCCCGCCGCGCGCAGCTGCGCGATCAGCTGACCGACGATCACGCGGAGGTTTGCGATGCCGCGGCTGCCCACGCCGACGGCGATGCGCGCGCCGGGTTTCACGTGCGGCCGCAACCGTGCGAACTCCGCCGCCATCGTCGCCGCGAGATCGAGCGGCGGCGGGTGCGGGAAATTCTGGCGGACGCGGAGGAAGCGCGGGAACGGGCTCATGCGATGCGCCGCACGATTGGTGAAGTGCCGGCGCGGGGCGAGCGTTTGTAGGCCCGCACGGTGGGCGGGCTGCCCGGCCACCGGCCGGGCCTACAATCTAAACAAACTTTGGTGCGGCACCCACGGCTGCCGCCCGCTTGACGCGCCGGAGCCCGGCGGCAGCCTCGCCTCCCGGTGCAAAACGTCGTCATCGCAAAACCCTACCGCTTCGTGCCGCCCCGCCGCGGGACGTTTTGGTGGCGGCTGTTTCGCTGGGTTTTGCCCGGCTATCTGCGCCGCAGTGCGGGGATCGTCAGCGTGGAATGCCGTGGGGTGGAGCAGCTGCGCGCCTCGCTCAAGGCCGGCCACGGCATCATGCTCACACCCAACCACTGCCGGCCGTGCGACCCGATGATTCTCGGGGCGCTTTCCTACGCGGTTGGCCGGCCGCTGCACATCGTCGCGAGCTGGCACGTGTTCATGCAAAGCCGGCTGCAAAGTTTTCTCCTGCCGCGGCTCGGCGTCTTCAGCATCTATCGCGAGGGCACGGATCGCGAGGCGTTGAAGACGGCGATGCAACTCACCGCGGAAGCGAAGCGACCTTTCGTGATTTTTCCCGAGGGCGTGATCTCGCGGCACAACGACCGGCTCAACCACCTGATGGAGGGCACGGCGCTGATGGCGCGCGGCGCGGCGAAACAACGCGCGGCCCTCACTCCGCCGGGCAAGGTCGTGGTGCATCCCGTCGCGATCCGCTACTTGTTCGACGGCGACATCGCGGCGACCGCCACGGCTGTGCTCCGCGACATCGAGCACCGGCTCACGTGGCGCGCGCAGGACGATCTCCCGCTGCGCGATCGGATCGCGAAAATCGGCGGTGCGCTGCTCGCGCTGAAGGAGGTCGAGCATTTCGGCGCCGCGCAGAGCGGCACGATTATCGCGCGCCTTGATCGCCTGATCGATCGGCTGCTCGTGCCGCTCGAAGTGGAATGGGTGAAGGGCCGGCGCGAAAAGGAAATCGTCGGTCGCGTGAAGTTGCTCCGCATCGCCATGATCCCGGACATGGCTGCGGGCATTTTGCCCGAGACCGAACTACAACGCCGCTGGCGGCACCTCGCCGATCTCTACCTCGCGCAGCAGCTCTCGTGTTATCCGCCCGACTACCTCGATGCCGACCCCACTCCCGAGCGGATCCTCGAAACGATCGAGCGCTTCGAGGAGGACATGACGGACAAGGTGCGCATCCACGCGCCCGTCCGCGCCATCGTCGAAGTTGGCCCCGCGATCGAGGTTTCGCCGGAGCGCACGCGCGGCACCGAGGGCGATCCGCTCATGACGGCGATTCGCGAGCAGCTCGAAGCGATGCTCGCCGGCTCGCTCGCCGCGGGCCGGCGCTGATTTTTCGTTGGCCAGCGGCTCGGACCGCGCGCACCAAACTCACCAGGCCCGCGCCGGCTCCGCCACAAGCGCCACATCGATCGCGGCGCGGAGTTGTTTCCAGTCGAAGGGTTTCATCACCGCCGCGTGCGCGCCGATCCCGCGGGCGAGTTTCAGGTAGTCGTCGCCCTCGACGTAGCGGCCGCCGCCGGACATCGCGAGGATGCGCGCGCTCGGCTGCACTTTTTTCAACTCCGTGATCAAATCGAGGCCGTCGCCGTCCGGCATGAGCACATCCGTGATCACGAGATCGAACTGCCGCTGCTTCATCGCCTCGCACGCATCGTCCCCGCTGCGCGCGGTCACGGTGGCGCAGCCGGCATCGGTCAGCCACTGCTGCAACAAGGCGCAAATTTTCTGTTCGTCGTCGACGACCAGGGTCGAAAGTGGAGTCATGCGGTCTGTGATTGGATGGAGGCGCCATCCGCGTTTCAAGCGCCCGGGCTGTAAAGGGATTGCCAAATTGCGCGCCGCGGCAGTGCCGACTGTCCGCACCCGAGCGGGGAAATGGGATTTGAATCGCGCGCGTCGCACCGTTCACATCGGACTTTCCCATGCCCTTGCACCCGTTTCGTTCCTTTGTCCTTGGCAGCTTCGCGCTCGCGTTCGTCGCGTCCGTGCTTCGTTCCGCCGAGTCACGCGACCCCGCCACGCTCGCCACCACGCTCTGCGCCGGGTGCCACGGCGCGAACCTCACCGGCGGCACCGCGCCCAATCTCCTCAGCGTTTCGCTCAAGCACGGCAACGACGACGCCAGCATCCTCCGCGCGATTCGCGATGGGTTTCCGCAGACGGGTATGGCGGGCTACGCGAGCGTGCTCAACGAGGCCGAGCAGACCGCGATGCTCGCCTACCTCCGCAAGCAGGCGCGAGACTATGCCTTCGGACGGATCGAGAAACCGGGCGGGCCACCAGCCAGCGTGACGTTCAAGTCCGAGCGTCAGACCTTCCGCCTCGAAACCGTCGCCGAGGGACTCGACACGCCCTGGGGCATGGTCTTTTTGCCCGACGGTTCGATGCTCGTCAGCGATCGCGTCGGCGTCCTCCGCGCGATCGCCAAGGACGGGAAACTCGCGCCCGAGTCGATCCGCGGCACTCCTCAGGCGTTTGTGCGGCAGGACGGCGGCTACCTCGATTTGATTGCGCATCCCGACCATGCGAAAAACGGCTGGCTCTATCTCGCCTACACCGAGCTCGGCGAAAATCGCGCCACCAGCATGACCGTGATCGTGCGCGGCCGCGTGCGCGCCGGCGCCTGGGTTGATCAGGAAACGATTTTCCGCGCGCCGCAGAAATTTTATTTCCGCGACACGAGCCACTACGGCTGCCGGTTTCTCTGGGACAAAAACGGCTGTCTCTTTTTCACCCTCGGGGAGCGCGGCAAGTCCACCGATGCACAGGATCTCTCCAGCCCGCTTGGGAAAATCCATCGTATCAATGCCGACGGCACGACGCCGGCCGACAATCCGTTCGTGAAGACGCCCGGTGCCTGGCCCACGGTCTGGAGCTACGGCCACCGCCACGTGCAGGGACTGAGTTACCATCCCGTCACCGGCAAACTCTGGGCGACCGAGCACGGCCCGCGCAACGGCGACGAGCTCAACCGCATCGAGCCCGGTAATAACTACGGCTGGCCGCTCGCCTCGTGGGGTCAGGTGCAGTTCAACGAAGTCATCGGCGGCACCTCGCACCCTGGCACCGAACAGCCCGTGGTGCAGTGGTCGCCCACCGTCGCGCCGTCTGGCATCATGTTTTACGCCGGTGATCGTTTCCCCGGTTGGAAAAACAGCCTGCTCGTCTGCTGTCTCTTCGGCCGCCAGATCCGCCGCATCGAGACCGACGGCGACCGCGTGACGCACCAGGAAACGATCTTCGCCGATCAGGGTCGTGTGCGCCACGCCGTGGTCGGTCCCGACGGGTTGATCTACGTCGCGCTCAACGCCCCCGGCCGCATCGCGCGGCTCGTGCCGGCGGAGTGAGGTGAGGTGCGATCAAGTGTTGATGTAGGCGGGGTGCTCTCACCCCGCGATTTTGCGGCACCGCAATCGCTATCGTGCGGAGTGAGGGCACCCCGCCTACAACCAACCTAGACCGTAACCAGCGGCTTGAGCCCGCGCTCGATCTCGGCGCGGCGCGACTCGAGAAACGGCGGCAGCGCGAGTTTTTCGCCGAGTGATTCGAGTGATTCGTCGGTGCCGAAGCCGGGGCCATCGGTGGCGATTTCGAAGAGCACGCCGTTGGGTTCGCGAAAATAGAGACTGCGAAAATAGTAGCGGTCCACCGGGCCGCTGGAGCGCATGCCCATTTCGACGAGCCGGCGCGCCCACGCCTCGTAGCTCTCATTCGTCGGCGTGCGAAACGCCACGTGGTGCACGCCGCCCGCGCCGGGCGTCGCGGGTTTCGCGCCGGGTTCCACCACGACGTGCAGCTCGGCCTGTGGTCCCTCCGCACCCATCTGGTAAACATGCACGGCGCGACTCGCGGCGAGCATGCCCTCGCCCTTGAGCGCATACTCGCGGACGCGCTGCATGTTCATCACATGCGTCAGCACCGTGTCGGTCGGCTTCAGGTCCGACACGCTCATCGCAATCGGGCCGAGCCCGAGGATCTGGTGCGCGGCGGGCACGGGGCTTTTCGCCCACGGGTGCGCGATGGCACGCGTTTCATCCACGACGAGACTCAACCGCTGGCCCTCGCCATCCTCGAAATCAAGCGTCGCGCGGCCGTCGCGTTCGGTGATTTTCCCATGCGTCACCCCGAGCGTGGCAAAACGTTTCTCCCACCACGCGAGCGCCGTCACGTTGGCCACGCGCAGGCCCGTGCGCACGATGCTGTGTGCGCCGCGCCGCTCGCGGCCCACCGGCCAGTCGAAAAACGTGATGTCCGTGCCGGGCGACGCCAGCCCGTCGGCGTAGAAGAGATGGTAGGCCGAAACGTCGTCCTGATTCACCGATTTCTTCACCAGTCGCAGACCGAGGGTCTGCGTGTAGAAAGCGTGGTTGCGCGGCGCATCGGCGGTGACGGCCGTCAG